>NZ_JBSSCC010000001.1:0-235744 GCF_054059455.1 Thermostichus sp. MS-CIW-23
CCGGGCTTGTTTTGTTCTCTGGTAGAGCAGAACAGGCTCAGGGCTACTGAAAGCCCGCTCCGTACCGCTTAGCGGTCGGAGCCGGGTAGTTTACCTCCCACCATCCCTAGGGGGCTGGCGGCAACGAGCAAGAAATGGTGGCGATCCCTGGCCTCATCTCCCGAACAGGCTTGATAGCCTAGAGGAAGCGAGATGTGGATACCCATGTCAGATACTCCTGCGGTCTTGGTAGAGCAACTTCAAAAGCGCTACGGATCCACAGTGGCCGTGGCGGACGTCTCGTTTCGGGTGGAACCCGGCCAGATCTACGGCATTCTCGGCCCCAATGGGGCCGGCAAGACCACCACTTTGCATTGCCTTTGCACCTTGCTTCGTCCCGATGCGGGCCGGATAGAGGTGTACGGGATCCCGGCCAGCGAAAACCCCAAAGCGGTACGAGAAAAACTGGGGTTTGTCGCCCAAGAGGTGGCCTTGGATAAGGTGCTGACCGGGCGAGAATTGTTGCAGTTGCAGGCCGACCTCTACCACCTGCCGCGCCCCTTGGCTCAAGAGCGAATCGCTGCCGTCCTGGAGCTGCTGGGGCTGACCGACCGTGCCGACCAGCGCATCGGTACCTACTCCGGCGGGCTGCGCAAACGCTTGGATCTGGCGGCAGGACTGCTCCATCAACCCCAGGTGCTGGTCTTGGACGAGCCCACGGTGGGCCTGGACATTCCCAGTCGGTTGGCCATCTGGGATTTTCTGCGCCAACTCAAGAACACAGGGATCACGGTGGTGCTCAGCAGCCATTACCTGGAGGAGATCGACCTGCTGGCGGATCGGGTAGCCATCATCGACCGGGGCAAGGTGATCGCCGAGGGAACCCCCGAGGAGCTGAAAACCCGCGTCGGCGGCGAGCGCATCACCGTCAAGCTGCAGGAATTTGCCCCGGCGGAACTGGCCCAACGGGGTGCCCAACTGCTGGGATCCCTGCCCTTTGTCCAGAAGGTGGTGATCAACAGCGCCCAGGGCAACGCCCTGAATCTGGTGGTGCAGCGGAATGGAGAGGATCCCCTCAGCCAGATTCGCGCCCACTTGCAGGCTCATGGGCTAGAGGTGTTCAGCAGCACCCAGTCTCGTCCCAGCTTGGATGATGTGTATTTGGCGGCAACCGGGCAAACCCTGATGGACGCGGAGCTGGCCGCTGCCGAGGCCAATCTGGGCAAAAAGAAAAAGTAACTTCATCCCCTCATGATCGAGCCCCATTGATCCCTGTACAAAGGCATATCGAGATATTTATTGGCTGTATTGGTTGATGGATTAGATACTGCATTCATTCATCACACACTCATTGATCACAACTCTACAGGAGCTTGGGTATGAACTCTGCCTCTTCCCCGGTTCAATCTAACCCGATCCCCCTTCTGACGGCTGACTTTTGGCAGGAGACCTTTGCCCTCACCCGCCGCTTGTTTATCCAACTGCAGCGTCGCCCCACAACCTTGCTGGTTGGCATTATCCAGCCGTTGCTCTGGCTAATTTTGTTTGGTGCTTTGTTTCAGAATGCTCCTGCCGGCATTTTCGGGGCCGGACAAAACTACACCCAGTTTTTGGGGGCGGGAGTCATTGTGTTTACGGCTTTTGGTGGAGCCTTGAATGCTGGGGTGCCGGTGATTTTCGACCGAGAATTTGGCTTTTTGAACCGGTTGTTGGTGGCTCCCCTCACCTCTCGTTTTTCCATTGTTCTTGCTTCTAGCCTGTTCATCGTCAGCTTGGCGTTGCTGCAGACGGCAGTCATTGTGGGGGCAGACTACGCCCTTGGGGCCGGGATCCCCGACGGGCCAGGCTTGGCGGTGGTGGCCCTGATCGTGGGCCTGTTGGTCTTGGGCTTTACGGCGCTGGGCTTGGGCTTGGCCTTTGCCATGCCGGGGCACCAGCAATTGCTGGCTTTCATCTTTTTGGTGAACTTGCCCCTGATCTTTTCCAGCACGGCCTTGGCTCCCCTGAGCTTTATGCCCACCTGGCTGCGTTGGGTGGCCAGCCTCAACCCCCTCACCTTTGCCATCGAGCCCATCCGCCATGTTTACCGCAGCAGCCATTGGAGCTGGGCCGATGTGGTGCTGCAGGCTCCCTGGGGCGATCTCACCCTGGCGGGATCCCTGGGCCTTTTGACGGGGTTTGTGGGGGTGTCGGTTCTGCTGGTGCAGGGGGTGTTGCGCAAAAGCTTGGCCTGAGCCTCTCTGCCCAGGCTGTGCCGCTCAAAGCCACTGGCGGGAAACGGACTTCTCCATAGCTGCCTGTGCCCGCTGCACCAGAGCCAGGGGGCTGTCCTGGGCTGGGGAAACGCTGAGAGAAGGAGTAAGGCTGCGAGCCTGCAGAGCCATGTGGAGCTGCAGTTCGGTTACGTACTCCCGCAGGCCAAAGTTAGACCCAGAAGAAGAAGGAGCCGCTGAAGAGGGGTGAGACACAGACATCACGGCAAAGAGTCCTTCGCGAAATGGCCACTGTTGCTCTGCTAAGGTATCACGCCCACCCCTTTTCCGAAGCTTCCAAAATGTTAGCTTTGATTAAGATTTGCAACCGTTTGGCCATGGTGGTGCTCAAGGATTGGCAGCGCTCCAAGTTGGATCCCAGCGACGATGCCCTCTTTTACAGCTATCCTCGCTTCGTGACTCATGTGGATTCTGGCTTCATCGGCCAGCTCACCGATCTATACCGCGAGCATTTGCGGCCCCAGACCCGCATTCTCGATCTGATGAGCAGTTGGGTCTCCCATTTGCCACCTGAGATGGAGTTTGCCCATGTGGAGGGGCATGGGATGAACCCTGAGGAACTGGCGGCCAACCCCCGGCTGGATCACTTCTTCATCCAAAACTTGAACCAAAACCCAAGTCTGCCCTTCCCTGATCAATCCTTCGACGCGGTGCTAAACACGGTCTCGGTGCAGTATCTGCAGCAGCCAGAGCAGGTGTTTGCCGAGGTGTATCGCATCCTAAAGCCCCAGGGCCTGTTCATCGTCAGCTTCTCCAATCGCATGTTTTTCCAGAAGGCGATCCAGGCTTGGCGGGACAACTCTGAGGCGGGGCGAGTGGAGTTGGTCAGGCGCTATTTTGAGTCGGTGCCAGGGTTTGCGGTGGTGAAGGTGATCCAGCGGCCTGCCCCTATGGGTTGGCTGGGCTTTTGGGCAGGCGGAGGCGGGGATCCCTTCTATGCCCTGATTGGACAGCGGACGGCGGGGTAGAATTCTCCAGCTTGCCTGTGGCGTGCAGGCAGGATCCTTGGAAATATCCAACAAGACTCCAGCATCCACCAGATCTTGCAGCTGTGTTATCCTCGCTACCCTCAGAGGTCTGTCTTGTTCTCCGGTCTTTCTGACAGTTCTTCCCCACAAAACGGCGATCCTTCCCCCCTACCCATCTCAGCAATTGGGGAGGCGGGTCTGCTGCAGATCGTGCAGCGCTACTGTCCGGCCCAGGTGGTGGGGGATGATGCGGCGGTGTTAGCTGCTCCGGAGGGGCAGTTGGTGGTGACAACCGATGTGTTGGTGGAGGGAGTTCACTTCAGCGATCTGACGACCCCGGCCCATGCGGTGGGCTGGCGCGCGGTGGCCGCCAATCTATCGGATCTGGCCGCGATGGGATCCCGTCCGCAGGCGTTGGTGGTGGGTTTGGGCTTGCCGGGATCCACGCCGGTCGCTTGGGTGGAGGAGCTTTATCAAGGGATGCGGGACTGTTGCGCCCGCTGGGAATGCCAACTGGTGGGAGGGGATCTGTGTCGGTCGCCGCATCGATTTGTGGCAATCACGGCCCTGGGATCGGTGCAGCCGGGGCGGGCTATTCAGCGCAGACGGGCTCAACCCGGCGATTGGCTGGTGGTAACAGGGCCGCACGGAGATGCGCGGGCAGGCTTGGAGCTGCTTCTCCATCCTGAACAGGGATCCTCAGCCACGGCAGCCGAGCGCGAGCAGTTGATCAGGGCTCACCAATACCCACGCCCGCGACTGGATCTGTTGCCCCTCTTAGAAGGGATCCCGGATCCCTTGCGCATTGCCGGCATGGATACCAGCGACGGTTTGGCAGATGCCCTGGTGCAGGTGTGTCAGGCCAGTGGGGTGGAGGCAAGGATTGCCGTGGAGCGGATCCCGATTTCAGAAGCTTTGCGGCAGGCTTTTCCGGCCCAAGCCTTGGAATGGGCGCTCTATGGAGGCGAAGATTTTGAGCTGCTCCTCAGTGCCGAGGTGTCGGTGGCCAAGCATCTGTTGGAAAGATTGCCGGGGGCCGTTTGGATTGGAGAAGTGACAGGCTGGGATCCGCAGGGAACCGTCTGGCTGAAGGACGGGCAAGCCCTCAGCCGTCAACAAGCCTTCCAGCATTTCTAAGAGGCGTTGTGCTGCAGGATGGCCACCCAAACTGCCAACAGTTGAAAACAAATCGACTTGTGGGAGAAAACAAGCCCTAGGAAGGATTCGATAACCTAGAAGTGGAGAGAAGCTGAGACAAGGAAGCAAATTGACTTGGAATAGCTTCAGGCAACTGCTCAGAACTCGGCAGAACTTGGCGAAGCATTGGAGACTCTACTCATGAAAGCTATCTTAACAGCAGCCATTCTTGGCCTGGCCGGGATCCCTTCGTTGGCCCCCTTGCCCAGTTCGGCTCAGCCGCTTTTTGAATTGGGTGCCTACCGCCTTGAGCAGGGGACGATTATCCCGGTCGGCAGCCTGAGTAGCGAAGGGCCGCAATACTTTTATCCCGACACCGTCTATCCCCTGGAAGTGGCCGTTACTCAGAACATTTTTGACAGTCAGGGGCGCTTGGTGATCCCGGCGGGTAGCCGCATTTTTGGACAGATGGAACCTGCACCGGGCGGATCCCGCTTTGTCGGCACTTCCATTGTTCTCGGCGGTCGTACCTACAGCCTGCGGGCTTCCTCCAACATCCTCCACGACGAAAAGGATCCCCGTCAGTATTCGGCTGAGGCCATCGCTCAGGATGCAGCCATTGGGGCAGCCGCGGGAGCCATTTTGGGGGCCATCACGGGCAGAGTATCAGTGGGCAATGTCCTGGGAGGCGCCGTGACCGGAGTGGTGGTGGGCAATGTTACCGCTCCCCAGGTGGTGGTGCTGCGCCCCGGCCAATCTTTCAATCTAACTTTGGAAGCTCCGCTGACGCTGTGAGGTGCCGTTTGGAGATTCCTCTGGGAGTGTTGAGGGTCGGCGACTTGTGATTCACTGGGGATCAGACTGCGGATCCCTGTTCTCATGGCTACTGAATCTAAGCCCACTTCCCCCCTCTCCTCCACCGAGCACAGGTTTACGGCTGGAGAGGAGAGCTTTACCTACAGAGCGCTGGCCGGTTGGCAGACCCTTTTCCAGCGGGAAAAGCCGGTGGCCGAGATCTTTCACGTCGCCTATCTGAAGCAAGACTCTGCTGCCCAGCACCGCCCTCTCACTTTTGTGTTCAACGGTGGGCCTGGGGCAGCTTCTGCCTACCTGCACATGGGAGCGCTGGGGCCCAAACGGATTTGCTTCGGGCCCAACGGCAGTTTGCCCCCCTCCCCGGTGCGGCTGGTGGACAATGCCGAAAGTTGGTTGCCCTTTTCCGACCTGGTCTTTGTCGATCCGGTGGGGACGGGGTTCAGCCGCGCCCTGCCCAAGGATTCTCAAGACCCCAAAGATTCCCGGGAGAAATCCGATCCGGCATCCAAGCCCCCTCAGCCGGATGCTAAGGCGGAGGAGCCTCCTAAGGAATCGCCCTTCTGGGATGTGGAGCGGGATTTGCAATCCTTGGGAGAATTCATTCAGGGCTTTCTTTCCCGATACAAACGCTGGCTCTCCCCCATTTTCATTGCCGGCGAAAGCTACGGTGGGTTTCGGGTGGCGCGGCTGGCCAAGGAGCTGCAATCCAAGTTTGGCGTAGGCTTGTCGGGGGCCATTCTCATTTCGCCTGCACTTGAGTTTGGGTTGCTGGAGACCAACGATTACAACCTCAGCACCTGGGCAACGCTTTTCCCTTCCTACGTAGCTACAGCAGCTCATCATGGACGGTGTGGCTGGGGGGAGGATTTGCAGATCCTGCTGCCCAAAGCAGAACGCTTTGCCCGACAACGTCTGCTGCCCCTCTTGGCCATGGGGGAGGCAATGCCAGAGGCAGAACGGCAAGCGGTGTATCAGGAAATGGCAGCAGGGATCGGCCTATCTCCAGAATATGTAGCCCACAAAGGCGGGCGGATCGATATCGCCAGTTTTGCCCGCGAGCTGTTGCGGTCGCAGCGACTGGTGCTGGGGCTTTACGATGCTTCTGTAACCACGGTGGATCCCTTTCCGGATCGGCCTACCTTTGAGGGATCCGATCCCACCTTGGATGGGATCGATCGCCTGTTCACGGCGGCCATCAACAGCCACTTGCGGGAGACCTTGCAAGTAGAAACGGAGTTGACCTATCACCTGCTGAACCTAGAGGTGTTCAAGTCCTGGCGGTTCACCCCAAAAGGAGAGTTGAAGCAAGGATTCATCGGCGCAATGGATGAGCTGCGCAGCAGCATGGCCCTCAACCCCCACATGCGGGTGAGCATTCATCATGGTTTTTACGACCTGGTCACTCCCTACTTTGCCTCGAATCACCTGGTGGATTTGATGAAGTTGGATCCGCGGTTGAAGGCCAACCTCACCCTACGTCATTATCGCGGCGGACACATGTTCTACACCTGGGATCCCTCGCGATTGGAGTGGTTTACAGAAATGCGTGAGTTTTACTCGAAAACAGCTTCCAGCTCAGAGTCATAACATACTCGCCGGGCGAGGATTCTGGTTCCTGGTTTTGCAGCAGCACTTATAGTCAATTCAAATGGCAATGAGACACTAGCCGGTGCAATAGCTCCGCTAGAAAGTTCCTCTATAGCGTGCATCCTTGCCCTCTTGAAATTTAGGCCAGGACACTGGCCCACACCCAAAACGTTGCATGCACAGGGCCATAGGGCTTTTCTCAGTAGCTCAAACGACCCTACTCCCTACAACCAGTCGCGTAGCTCTGAGCTGGGGATCTCACGGCGCTCCCCGGTAACCGTGAGAAAAATCGTGAGAAAAATAATGAGCGGTTTTGATTCCTGTCTTTCCCTCTTCTTGAGAGAGAGAACTCAGATGGGATCCCTGTGGGCTAAGGGGCTTGTTGTTGACTTTGTTGTTGACTTTGAACAGGAGGGATCCGGCGCAAATTCAAAAGCACCATTGCGCTGAGGGGGCGCGTGTTGGCCAGTAGCCCCACGATCAGCAGCAGCCAACTGTTCAAGGCAGTATTGGCCAGCAGCCAGCCCATCAACAGAGCCGATCCTGCCCCTTCGGCAACTGCCGCCAAGAGCCAAGCCCGGCCACCTTTCCAGCCCTGAGACCACAAGGCCCATTGCAGCCCACCGACGCCAACCCCCACCAGCAAACCGCGCAGCGCATCTCCCATTGCCTGCAAGACATTTTGGAGCCAGGGATCCGTCGGGTTAAAAGCAGAGGTTGCTACCCCCACCTGGGGAGCGAGGAAATCCGCCGCCGCCCAGCCCAAAGCCGTGGCCAGCAAAGTTGCAGCCACCCATCCCACCGAAACCTGCCGCCGCAACACCAGCCACTGCAGCAGCCCCATCAGCAAGCCAAGGCCGGCTCCAGCCACCGCTTCTTGTAGTGATCCCAAAGCCGCCAGCAGAGGCGCTGATGCCCCCAGCCCCAGGTAGCCGATCCCAGCCGCCCCCAAATTGGCCAAGAGCCAACTCAACGCCGACCCTTTGCCCAGGCGGGGTGCATTCAGGGGTGCATCCAACAGATGAGAGCCGGACTTGCTGTTGACATGTTCCTGCCCAACCTTCTGTTCCACCTCGCGCAGTCCCTGTTCCGCTGAAGGGTTACCCGGTTCCAGCCGCAGCACTCCTTGATAGTCCATCTGGGCAAGGCCCCAATGCCCCTGTCGTTGGTGGGCCAGGCCGCGGTAGAGATAGTAGCGGGCTTCGTTGGGGGCGCTCTGGATCAGCTCATTGAGCAGATGGACGGCCATCTTGTACTCGCCTGCCTCGATCAGGCTTACCGCCCGTTGTAGCTTTTCTTCCTCGTCTGGGGCGGCTCGACCCATCGGCTGTTGGGAAGTCGGCTGGCCAAATCCGGTCGGGATCCGCTGGGGACGAACACCTGGAGATGCAGGAGATGAACTTGAGGGGACGAACGGGGCAGGAGGGGCAACCTTGTTTCCATAGACAGCCTGTAGCTGCTGGCTGAGCCCTTCCATGTTGGCTGGGCGGAGGGCAGGGTCTTTCTCTAGGCACTGGAGGATGACCCTCTCCAGAGCAGCAGGGATGGGGTGGGCTAGCTTGTGGTCTTGGAAGGGGCGGGGCTTTTGAAAGTTGTGGACGTGGTACCAGCCTTGCAAGGTGTCGGTATCCGGCTCGAAGGGCAACGCACCAGTTAACAGCTCGTACAGCACCACCCCCAGGGAATAGATGTCGGAGCGGCCATCCAGCTTTTCTCCGCGCATTTGCTCGGGCGAGGCATAGACCATCGTGCCCAAAAAATAGCCCGTCTGCGTCAGGCCACGAGAGGTCTCCCCCATGAGCTTGGAAATGCCGAAGTCCAGGATCTTGACCCGCTCTTTCCCATCGGGCCCTTTCTGCACAAAGATGTTGCTGGGTTTAATGTCGCGGTGGATGACGCCGCGAATGGAGTGCTTGCCCAGATCCATCTGAAAGTTGTGGGCGTGGTGCAGGGCAGAGCAAATTTGCAGAGCCAAGTTCACCACTCGCTCTGGGTGCAAGGGGCCTTCCCGAGCCAGCACATAGTCCAACCCCTGGCCGCTGTAGGGTTTGGCATTCAGGTACTCCATCACCAGATAGGGCTGGTTTTGGTACAGGCCGTAAGAGCGCACCTGCACGATGTTGGGGTGCTCGCCCAACAGAGCGCTGACCCTGGCCTCATCCATGAAGCGTTGCTGCAGTTGCTGGTAGTACTCTGGGCCCATGTCCGGGGGCGGCGGGCGCAACAACTTGACGGCCACCAGCTCGTCATTGAGCTGGGTATCCACCGCCTCGAACACATTGCCGTAGCCACCCTCGCTGATGTGGCGGGTCAGCCGGTAGCGGTTGCCAATCAGTTGTCCAATCAGGCGCTGGTTCATGGAGGAGGGCGGCCAGCCGGGGAGTCTACCTATGATTCTAGTCAGCTTAGGGGCTTAAAACCTGCTGGTGAGGGATCCGCTGCCATTGCGACCCCTTTTCCACCCCAAAAGCCAGGGATCCCGCTAGGATTGGGGCATGAGTGCTCCTTCTGCAACTGCTGCTCTATCCCCTTTCTGGCTGGAGGTTACCGAGTTTGCCTTGCAGGCTACGGCCAGCGTGGGATCCCAGCTCTTGGCAGACTTTGGCCAGGCCCACCCTACGGTTCGCGCCAGCGGGACGGAGTCCTTAAAAGCCGACGGCAGCTTGGTAACCTCTTCCGACGAGTGGGCGGATCGCGCTTTTCAAGGGGCCATTGCCGCTGCCTACCCCGATCACGGTTATCTGAGCGAGGAATCCAACCACATTTTTCCCGAGAAGGAGTGGTGTTGGGTAGTGGATCCTTTGGATGGCACCACCAATTTTGCCCGTGGGATCCCCATTTGGGGCAGCTCCTTGGCTTTGCTGCATTGGGGCGTGCCGGTGTTTGGCTGTGTCCATCTGCCGCCCATCCGCCAGACTTTTTACGGTTATTGGCCTCGGTTTCCTGGGGATGCAGCAGCAGGAGCTTTTCTCACCCGCCACGACCGGGATCCCGCCTGTCCCCAGCCAATCCGTCCTAGCACCGCCTCACCCGGCCCCAACCAATTGTTCAATTTCTGTTCCCGCAGCAGCCATTGGATTAGCCCGCAATTCCCTTGCAAAGCGCGGATGTTGGGGGGCGCTGCCTACAACCTGCTGGCGGTGGCCGGTGGCAGCCTTTTGGGGGCGGTAGAACGCTCGCCCAAGATCTGGGATGTGGCGGCAGTGTGGGCCATTGTCAAGGGGGCCGGCGCCGTTTGGGAACCCCTGAGCTGTGCCGATCCGGATCCCGGCCAGCCTCTCATTCCCGGCAAGGATTATGGCCGACTCACTTACCCCGCCCTGGTGGCAGCTCAAGCCGAGTGGATCCCCTTATTTCGCGCCTTCATCGCTCTGTAGCTTTCGTAAACGGCCTGCACGTTGTACCAGTTGAGGAAAAAAATCCGGCACAGCTCCAAGGCCAACTGCGAGCGGCCATGCCGGATCAACCAGCGCAGCAGCGGTTCCACCCGCTTCTCGTTCAGCCAGCCCCCCAGGGATAAAAGGCCCCACAGGAATTGGTGCAGGGGCGTCAGTTGGATCATCAGGCGCACGGCCCAGGTGGGGTGTTTTTGGTAAAAGAGAATACCCATGCGGCCCCGCTGCCGTTCCCGCTCAATCAATCCTGGGATCTGCTGCAGCTCAAAGGGCGGATGCCAGTGGTAGCCGGTGGCCTGGGGGCACTTGACCAGGCGCAGGCCCAAACGTTTTAGCCGCACCCCCAGCTCCAGGTCTTCCCAGCCGTAGAGGTGAAACCGCTCGTCAAAGGGGCCGGCGGGGGTTTCGCAGGCCAGCTCCAACCAATGGCGGGCAATGGCCACGTTGCCGGTGGCGAAAAAGGCTGCCGAAAAATCGGTGGGCTTGAAGGGTTCGGAGCGGGGATCCTGAAAATTGCTCGTGTTGATCACCCGCCCGTAGGTGAAGACCTTGGCCTCGTGGGGGGAGCGGGGATCCCCTGTAACGCCGTGCCGCCGCAGCATCTGGGCGTGGCTGGCCAAGAAGTGATCCACCACCACCAGGTCGCTGTCGATAAAGACGATGAGGGATCCCTGGGCGTGGCGAAACCCCAGGTTGCGGGCAGCGGCGGGGCCACGGTGCTCCTGCTGCAACAGTTTCCACTGGGGCAAGCCAACGGGGTTGTTCTGCAGCCATTCCACTGTGCCATCGGTGGAGCCATCGTCCACCACCACCACCTCGTAGCCCTCGTAGGGGCCGGGCTGCTGCTGCGCCAGGGCCCGCAGACACTGCTCCAAAATGGGACGGCGGTTGTAGGTGGGAATGATGACGCTGATGTACACCGGGGATCCCTGGAGATGGCCGTGCAACCTTAGAGCAAAAGTTGAGCAAAACGCTTCAGGGAGGAGGGGTTCGCGCTGCCTGTTAGGCTAGAGGGCTTTTAGGAGCATGACTCTAGTCAATAATAAGCTCAACTATACTGAAAATAATGTATAATATGTTCAGTACGGATTACTACCAGTTGATCTTTCTGTTTACTTTCGAGTCTGCCAACATGGTAGCCAAAGCAAAGCAGAAAATTGGTAGTAAGACGACACGGAAACTGCGCTTTGGGTATTC
Source organism: Thermostichus sp. MS-CIW-23 (assembly GCF_054059455.1). Classification (NCBI taxonomy): domain Bacteria; kingdom Bacillati; phylum Cyanobacteriota; class Cyanophyceae; order Thermostichales; family Thermostichaceae; genus Thermostichus; species Thermostichus sp. MS-CIW-23. Next base: position 11,353 of record NZ_JBSSCC010000001.1, read on the forward strand.
TACTCAAAGCTTTGCGGGATACCGCCATTCTGTTTGGACTCCGTCCCGCTAACGCGAATGGAAACAAACAGAATGCTATCGCTGCATAGTTGAACAGTGATGTTCAGCAGTGTTCAGCGTAAATGTATCAGCTCTGCCGACTGGCGCACCGTCTCGAAAAAGTGATGGACATTGGCCTCTGGAGTGCTTGGGTGGATGCCATGGCCCAAGTTCATGATGTGTCCACGGGATCCGGCTTTTTGAATCACTTCTAGGGTGCGCTGCCGGATGAACTCTGGGGATCCCAGCAATACCATCGGATCCAGATTGCCCTGCACCGCCAGGGATCCCAGGCGAGCCCTGGCCTCTGCCATGTCGCTCATCCAATCGAGGCTGAACACGTCGATGCCGGCTTTGCCCACCCGCTCCAGCAAAGCGGCGCTGCCGTTGATGTAGAGGATCAGCGGCACCTGCGGATACCGAGCTTTCACCTGATCCACAATTTGCTTTTGGTAGGGCAAGGCCCAACACTCGTAATCGACTGGGCTGAGCTGGCCGGCCCAAGTATCGAACAACTGCACCACCTGGGCGCCGCCCTCGATCTGGTAGATCACGTAGCGGGCAATGCTGTCGGCCAGCTTGCTCAGCAACTGATGCAGCAATGGCGGCTGTGTAAAGGCCAAGCTTTTGATGTGGGCATAATCTTTGGAGCTGCGCCCTTCCACGGCATAGCAGGCCAGAGTCCAGGGGGAGCCGACAAACCCCAGCAGCGTTGCTTTCCCTTCCACCTCGCGGCGCAGGGTGCTGAGAATGGTCTTGATAAAGGGCAGACTTTCTTCCGGTTCCAGTAGGCGAATGCGCTCAATTTGGGCTTGCGAACGAATCGGCGGGTCGATGATCGGCCCCTGATGCTCCACCAGCTCAAAGGGGATCCCCATGCCCTCAAGGGGGGTGAGGATATCGCTGAACAGGATCACTCCATCAGGGGCAAAGGCCCGAAACGGTTGCAACGAGATCTCGACGGCCAGCTCCGGGATCTCGCAACGCTGCTTAAAGGTGTACTTGCTTTGCAGCTCGCGGTAGGCCGCCATGTAGCGACCCGCCTGGCGCATCATCCAAACTGGAGGGCGATCCAGCACTTCCCCTCGGGCCGCCCGCAGCAAACGGTCACCCAAGTGCTCCGCACCGCTGGCGGTGGAGGGGGGGGCGCTGAGCTGAACAGGCGAGTGGGACATAGGAGGGCAATCCGGCTAAAGATCCTTATGAATCCTGACATTGTGGCGACAGCAACCGCAAGTTGGCGGCTCAGGATCCCTGCAGTTTCTTCATCGGCTGCAACTTGCTGTTACTTCTTACCCTTTTGGCCTCTGGGCTGGGATCCCCAATTAAAGTGGACATGAGATAATGACACCTGACAAGTCTGTTGAAGAACGGCTCGACAAGGATCCCCCCATTGCCGAGTTGAGAGGAAACCCCGCTTGGTTGCCCAAACCTTTAACCTGAAAGCCTACCTGAGCCAGCGTCAGCAACAGGTGGAAGAAGCTCTCTCTGCAGCTTTGGTTCCCGCCTATCCGGAGCGCATTTACGAGGCGATGCGCTACAGCCTATTGGCAGGGGGGAAGCGCCTCAGGCCGATCCTTTGTCTGGCTGCTTGCGAGTTGGCCGGCGGCACTGTGGAGCAGGCTCTGCCTACCGCCTGTGCCCTGGAAATGATCCACACCATGTCGCTGATCCATGACGATCTGCCGGCCATGGACAATGACGACTTTCGCCGCGGCAAACCCACCAACCACAAGGTGTTCGGCGAAGACATTGCCATCTTGGCAGGAGATGCCCTGCTGGCCTTTGCCTTTGAGCACATTGCCAGCCAAACTCAGGGGGTACCGCCGCAGTTGGTGTTGCAGGTGATTGCCCGCATTGGCCATGCTGTGGCGGCAACCGGTTTGGTGGGGGGACAGGTGGTGGATCTGGAGTCGGAGGGCAAAGCCATTTCCCTGGAAACTTTGGAGTACATTCACAGCCACAAGACCGGCGCTCTGCTGGAGGTCTCGGTGGTTTCGGGAGGGATCCTGGCGGGGGGAGATGAGGAGCTGCTGGACCGCCTGAGCCGCTACGCCCGCGATATTGGCTTGGCCTTTCAGATTGTGGACGACATTTTGGACATCACCGCCACCAGCGAGCAACTGGGCAAAACGGCAGGCAAGGATCAAGCTGCCGCCAAAGCCACCTATCCCAGCTTGTTGGGCCTAGAGGCTTCCCGGCAAAAAGCCGAGGAGCTGATTCAATCGGCCAAGGAAGCGTTGCGCCCCTATGGATCGCGGGCAGAACCGCTGCTGGCTCTGGCGGACTTCATCACTCGCCGTCAGCATTAGGACAGGACAAGGGGACAAGATCAGATGGGATCCCTGGAGACCCTGCTCGCATTCCTGTGCTGGAGAGCCGTATGCTGCAACAGTTGATGGCCAATCATGTCCTCTGGGTTGCTTTGCTGGCCAGTGTGTTGGCCCAAGCCATCAAGCTGATCCTTTCCTATGTGCGGTCAGGCAAGGTTAACCTGCGAGTCTTGGTGGAAACCGGGGGAATGCCCAGCTCCCACGCAGCGTTGGTGACGGCTTTGTCCATTGGGGTGGGGATGCAGGAAGGCTGGGACAGCCTGCTGTTTGCCGCGACGGTGGTTTTTGCTTTGGTGGTGATGTACGATGCTGCCGGGATCCGCCAAGCCGCTGGAAAACAGGCGCGGGTGCTGAATCGCCTCCTGGAAGAATGGTTTGAAGAAAAGGGCGCCGACCGTTTTCCAGAACCCTACCTGAAAGAATTGCTGGGCCACACTCCCGTTCAGGTCATGGCCGGCGCGGCTTTGGGGGCAGCCTGTATCACACTGTCATTTGCCCTGGGAGTAAACTGAGAGCCATTGGGGCATGCTAAGGCAGAAGTACCGCGGGGTGGTCATGGCTTCCAGTTCTCAACCTCGTCCGATCCAACGTTGCCCTTCCTGTGGCAAGCCGATCCCAGCCTACCGGTTCAAATCTCCCTACTGCGACCACTGCGGTTGGCGGGCGGCTCCGGCAGCGCAAACCCCTCAAAAAGGTGGATCCCTGGGCCAGAAAATCGCAGCTCAGGTAAACGGGATCGGATCCCAAGGTCAACGCTTCAAGGTGCCCCCTCTGCTACAGCCGCTGCTGAACTTCAACTTTTACCTCTATCTGCTCTGGGGGATCAGCCCTCTGTTTCCGCTGGTGGTGGATCGACCCCTGCTGGCCGAATCCAACTATCTGCTCCTAATCCCGCTTTTGTTGAGCTGGGGGCTGCTTTATTTGGCGGTGCGAGATCTGCCGCTGCCGGACGATTTGCGGCTGCCGCGCCTGTTGTTGGATGTATCGTTCATCCTGCTGCCCTTCTTCCAGAAAATTAATGTGTCCAAAGCCCCCAACCGACCCTATTGGAATGCTCTGCTGATTTGGGTGATCGGGATCCTGCTGCTTGCCGCTTTGCGGCTTTGGAGCTTTAGCCTGCTCCTGACGGCGGTGACCTTGCTGTTGACCAGCTTTTGCACGCTGCTGTTCTAACCGAGATCCTTGCAAAGAACCTCAACTTGCAAAGAACCTCAATATTTAATATTTAACATTTCATGAGCATTCCTGCTGCCCGTCAACGCTTTGCCCTTGAAATCCAATCGGAGCCCATCGATCTGGGTCGGGCGGCCCTCTGGATTGCCCAAGAAGCCTATCCCGATCTGGAGGTGGAAGAGTATGTGGCCGCTCTGGATGAGATGGCCGCAGAGGTGCAAGAGCGCCTTCCCCCGGAGCGTTATCCCCTGCGGGTCATCAAGATCTTGAATCACTATCTCTTTGAGGATCTGGGCTTTCGTGGCAATCGCGAAGATTATTACGACCCACGCAACAGCTTTTTGAACGAAGTGATCGATCGGCGCACCGGGATCCCGATTACGCTGTCGCTGATCTATCTAGAGCTGGCGCGGCGGATCGATTTTCCCATGGCAGGAGTGGGCATGCCCGGCCACTTTTTAATCCGGCCCCTGTTTGCAGGCGCCGAGATTTTTGTGGATCCCTTTCAGCAGGGGGAGATTTTATTTCCAGAAGATTGTCAAGAGCTTTTGTCGCAAATCTACGGGCCTGGGATCCCTTTCCAAGAACACCACCTACGCCCCACCCCTCCCCGCCTGATCTTGGTACGCTTGCTCAACAACCTCAAGCAAATTTATCTGAGCCGCGCCGAACTGGAACCCGCTTTGGCAGCAGCGGAACGGATCTTGTTGTTGATCCCTGAATCCTTGCCCCACCTAAGGGATCGCGGGCTGTTGTATTATCAGTTGGGCCGTTGGCAGCAAGCCTGCCAGGATCTCAAGCGCTACTTAAAACAGGCGCCTTTCCACCCCGAGATCAATCGCTCTGATGAGCATTTAATCCGGGAAATTGTCGAGAGATTGGAATCTCATCCCGACTCATGCTAGGAGCATGCACAATTGCTCTCAGTTGTGCGTTGTGTAAGTGTGTAAGTTTTGAGCAAGATCTGCCGTCGTTTGCAAGCAAGGCTAGGTTTCTAGCAGGGATCGGAAGCAGCCCTTACCTCTTGGCGCAAAATGGCTTCCACCAGCTTATCTAAAGCCTCTAGATCAGATAGATCATAGTTTTTTTCCCAGAGGATTTGGTTAATGCTGGACTCCTGCTGCAGAGTTAAAACCGAAGATTGTAAAACCTCATCGATGATCTGGCGAATGCTCATCTTAACCTCGCAATCGTGAGAAGAATTGATGGCTTTAGCTCATAAGCCTAGAATGCTGGAAACGCTCTGCGATAGCCATCGTGAGGATCACGTATCTTGACATCAGAATCTGGGGCGACTCATCCAAACCCTTTCGGGGAAATCGCCAATAGTACTTTTACGGACTTGAGCTATGGATGGCGCTGAAGTCTGCGAACTTCTCAGGATCTTCTGAGACAGACCTGCTCCCCATTGAGGGCAGCTTGGGCCTCATCATCTGTTGCGAAGGCGGTGCGAATGATGCGCTCACCGGGATGGCGATCCCCTGCCGAAAGGCCGAGATCCCGCACCACAAATGAGCGCTGGATCCAGCGGTCGAAGCCATCGTAGCGGGGAGAGAAGGCAGTCCGTCCGTGAACGGTGCGGCGATTGTCAATACAGAGTAGATCCCCTGTTTCCAGCTTGATGCCTCGGTAGACAGCGTGGATTCCCTTCCTCAGGGCTTCTAGAGCCAGACTGGCTTCGGGGGTGAGCCCCACCATCAGGTCTTCGTCGTAGTTCCAGAAGGGATCCTCTCGACGGCCATACAACACCGGCAAAATGGGGCCATTGATCAGGGCTTGCCGGTTGCCGAAGGAGTAGTCGATGCCAGTGCGATACAGGGGTTCAAACAGCAGCTCTCGATCGCGCTCTCCCAGCAAAGGCAGGACATGACGGATGCTGGCGTAGGTGGTTTCCGCCACACGATCATGGTCGGGGCGCAGGCAAAACAGCAGCAAAAACTCTGGTGAGTAGGGATGAAAAACCGTCTCGCGGTGAAACTGTAGCCGAGTGCGGGATCCCTCGGAAGATTGCACCTCTTCGCTGTCGGGAGTAGGCACCAAGTTTTGAAACAAATCCCCGTTTTTTTCTTGGATGTAGGAGACCAAATGCCCCAAGCGGCTGCCGATCATCGCCAAGCAGCGTTCGCTGACAAAAGTGGTTTTCTCCTCAGAGCGCTGCGCCAGAGCCGGTGTGCGGGTATGGTCTAGTCCGGGATCCACGGGCAAACCCCGCAGCAGCAGGATCCCTTCCGAATTGGAATACAACTGAAACTCCAGCAAGGCCCGCCGCAGATAACGGGGCAGCTCATCTGCCCGCATCTCGCAGTCCAGGAGAAATTCTTCTGTTTCCCGGTAGGGATCGGGCCCAGGTGCCAAAAACAGGTTTATCGTCTTTTCATCAAAGCCCTGACAATCGATCAGCAGGCATCCTTTTGCAAGCTGTGAAGTCTTCATCACGATCCCTCACCACCCACTGCCCTAGTCATAGCAGCCGCAGCAACTTTTGGGCAGGGATCCTACACTCAAAACCCAATCTCGGCGAGTGTAGCGCACTACCCTTCGGTGCTAGAACCTCAGTCTGAGGCGGGGCAGAGCAAGGCTCTAGTCAATGATACGCTGGACTATACTGGAAATAATGTATAGCATGTTCAGCATGACTGCTTGGTATGGCTAGGTATGTGAAACCGAGAGAGGCGGCGGATTATTTCGGGGTGTGTCTCCACACTTTGAGGCGATGGGAGCAGAAAGGTTGGATCAAAGCAATACGTACGCCATCTGGTAGGGCAAGAAGGTATGACCTCGACAGTTACATCAGAACGCCAAAGAAAGCCAAACGAGTCGTTTTGTATGCCCGAGTTAGCAGCCGAGGGCAGAAGTCAGATTTGGAGCGACAGATTGCAAGGCTGGTTAACCTCTATCCTGGAGCCGAAGTGGTCGGAGAGATTGGCGGCGGTCTCGACTTCAAAAGACCAAAGTTCCTTGCCTTATTGGAACGAGTTCGTGCGGGAGATGTCGGAACAATTGTGGTCGCTCACCGGGATCGACTCTGCCGGTTTGGATTTGAGTTCGTTGAGTGGTACTGCCGTCAATACGGATGCGAAATCTTGGTTCTCGATGACGATCACCTTTCTCCCCAACAGGAACTGGTTGAGGATATCCTCACCATCCTGCACTGCTTCAGTAGTCGGCTCTACGGACTCAGGAAATATCGGGCTGCAATCGAGAAAGATACGGATTTATCCGGAGCCAGCGCTGGCTAAAGTTTGGAAGCGGTGGCAAGCGGCGTGCCGGTACTGCTACAACCAAGCGATTGCCTATCAGCGTCAGCATGGTGCCCCAAAAACGGCCAGAAAGCTGCGGGACATCATCCTGCGCTCCGACCTGCCTGAGTGGGTGAAGGACGCCCCCTGCCACATCAAGCAGAACGCGGTCGTCGAGGCGTGGTTGGCGTTCCGCCGAAGCAAAGACGCGAGGTTTCGCAGTGTGCGGGACAGGTCGCATACGCTGCAATTCAACGCCGGCAACTTTCGCAATGGAACGTGGTATCCGAAACTCACCCGAGGTTTGGCGTTCCGTGCATCCGAGGAGATGCCCAGAGAATGGGCACGTGGAACTGAACTAATGCGGGTGAAAGACAGATGGTATGCCATCTTTCCTGAGCCCGTGAACGAGCAGTGTTCGTTAGCAAAGGGGGTGATCGCACTTGATCCTGGAGTAAGAAGCTTCCTTACAGGGTTTGATGGGGCGGGCTTTGTAGATATCGCCAAGGGAGACTTTGGTAGAATCGCTCGGCTGTGCTACCACCTAGACGATCTGCAGTCTAGGCTGAGTAAAGCACCGAGACCCAAGCGTAGGCGAATGCGGCAAGCGGCGTTTCGTCTGCGGGAGAGAATCAGGAACTTGGTGGACGAGTGCCATCGCAAGGTAGCGGCGTTCCTAACGGACAACTACCGATTGATATTTCTCCCCACTTTCGGGTCAGCCAAGATGGTTGCCAAGGCAGGGAGGAAGTTTGGTAGCAAGACGGCAAGGGCGATGCTCACCTGGGCACACTATCGGTTCAAACAGTTCCTGAAGTTTCAAGCCCAAAAGAAAAACGTGGTCGTCGTGGAAGTATCGGAAGCGTACACCAGCAAAATCTGTACCAAGTGCGGGCACATCCACACTAAGTTGGGTGGCGCAAAGGTGTTTAGATGCCCAAAGTGCAACCACAGGCTACCACGAGATTGGCAAGGCGCTCTGGGTGTTATGCTCAGAGCTTTGCGGGATACCGCCTTTCTGTTCAGTAATGGACAAAATGCTATCGCTGCACCGTTGAGCAGTAATGGTCAGCAGTGTTCAGCGTAAATGTATCAGTTTTGCCTGCTGCATCAGAAGTTAACTGGGGATCCCCATGTCTGGGCAAGATGTCCATTAGGATGAGTTCCAGGGGCTGGCCAGCGCGGGGAACCGGCGTAAAGTGGGCAAAGTGGGATCTGCCGAGCGCTGGGTTATGGGGAAAGCTTCAACAAACTCGCAGGCGAGGTTGCAACACCATGGCACCAACTTGGCAAACCGATGGGCATACTTGGTTCCTTCTGCCCCCTCAACCCCGCGCCGTCGTTCACTTTCTGGGTGGAGCTTTTGTGGGAGCTGCCCCGCAAGTGTTCTACAGCCGCCTGCTGGAAGAACTGGCCCGTATGGGCATGGCCGTTGTTGCCACCCCCTACACCACCGATATCGATCACGCCCAACTGGCACTCAACGCAGCCCAATCTTTGCACAGAAGCCTGCAAAGCAAGGGTTTGCTGGAGTTGCCCCTGTTTGGTTTGGGTCATAGCCTGGGCTGTAAGTTGCAGATCCTCTCTTGTCTAGCCGTTCCTTCTCTGGGATCCCAGCGGCGAGGCAATATTTTCCTGGCCTACAGCAATGCCGGGCTAGATCGGGCTTTGCCATTGCTGCGGCTGTTGGCCCAATCTTGGCCTCAACAACAGCTTGCCGATCTGTGGCGGATGTGGATGGGATCCTCCTCGCCACCTGTGAATCTGTGGTTAGAGTTCGAGCCTTCCCCAGCAGAAACCAACCGCTTAATTGAGGAGCAGTATCCGGTTAGACACAACCTGCTTGTGGAATTTCGACAGGATGATATTGACGACATTCCTCTGCTCTACCAACAGCTTTGCCGCAAGTATCAAGGCTATACCGAGTGGCAGCATCTCGAGGGGGATCACCTCACTCCACTGGGTTTTAGCTATCCTTTCCAAGTCGGGCAAGAGTTCAGCCCCATCGATGCTTTTGGACAGTTGATCTACCAGAACCTACTGGCCCCCAACCACCAAATGATCCGAAGCATCCGAGTCTGGCTGGCAACCCAATTGGCCCATTGACATTCTTCCCACGGCTCAAGTCAACGGATTTTTTCACAGCTTGCAGGATTTCTCCCGCTCACTGTTGGCAAGCGGGCGGCAGGTCTTGCTACTCCATCCTTGCGGATGTAGGAGGATGCCATAACCCCAGATACTTTGGCCTTCCATTTCAAACTAGATTGAAACACTCCCTAAGCGTTCTCCGCTGCCGCCCTACCCCCAGCAAGAGAGGGGAGCTAGATGGAAATGTTTCATTCCGGCTTAAAACGACTATAAAAGCTGCGTCACAACCTCGCTAGCGGAGCTACTGCATTGGTGTAGCTCATGACCGCCCATTTACTGATCAAGCCAGCTCAAATCGGAGAGCAGATCTTGAGAGTAGGAAGAGGGGGACTGCGCTTGCAGATGAAACAACATCTGAAGGGTATCGCTCATCAGAAAGTAACAGGTCAAGACGCCGCCGGCAGCCACAGCCACCAGTGTCCCTGCCAACATGCGCGAGAACTCCTGACTCTGAAAAGCCTGCTCCATCAAGCGCAGCGCCCAGAATCCCAGGAGGACAACAATGGCAAGGATGATCAACATATCGTAATTTATTGTAACAAGCCTGCTGCTCAACGGCCATTGACAGAATTGAATAAGAACATAAGGACTCCCCTTGTCCCTCATGCTCCATGACTCTGAGTCAGTGTACAGAAGGGCTTGGCGTGCCTGGATTTGCAGCCCTTTTCGGTTGCCCTTGCTGCAGGCCATGAGCACAAAAGGGATCCCGCCGGCAAAGATTGCAGGCTGGGCGGGCGTTCAAGCGGGCTACACCCGGCGTCCTTTATCGGAAATGCGGGCGGATCAGGAGCTGATGTGGCTGATTCAGGTGGGGCTGTTGCGGCGGGAAGTGGATGGGCAGGGGATCACGGATCGGTATCGTCTGGCACCTCTGGGTCGGCAGTTGCTGCAAGATCTGGAGAGGGATGAAGCTTTTGCCGGGATCTCGGCAAGCTGGGCAGACCACCTGCAGAATAGGCTGACCCGCTGGCGGCTGCTTCCCTGAGGATCCCCTACACTGGATCCAACGTTCAACGCTGCTCTTGAGGTGGGACATGGTACGGCCAAGGTTTATGCGTGTGCCCGGATCCCTGGCACTCCAACGTCCACTCCAAACCTCTCTGCAGCGGCGCAGCCAAGCGATTAACCGGCGCAGCAAATCTATCTACCGCAAAACCCGCTCCCTCTACCGACGCAACTTGCCCCTTTATCTGCGCAATTTGCTGTTGCAATACCGCACCAGCCTTATCTACAACCTCAAAGTCAGGCCCATATGCAGAACTCGTCGAGGATAGCAAGCCCTCCTCTCGATCCCAGCACAGCGGTCTTCACCCCGTCGGAGTTGGTGATGGAGATTGTCCACCCCCAAGCCTGTGTAACCCCGTAGGAGGGGTACTTCTTGCAGGAGACTACCGGATCGTGAAGCGGCCAATTCCTACCTTCTCGCCGTTGACATGAATCTCGACGCGGTAGCGCCCGGTGTAGGGTTGGCTGAAGCTCAGAAAGCCTCGCACGGTATCGGCCAAGGGATCCCAGGGAACATCTAGCCTGCGGATCAGTTGCTCGCCCCCAGCTTCTCCGCCCTCGTAGTACCAGAGCATCTCCACCTTGGCGTTGGCAGGAAGGTTGCCCACCGGCAAGATGGCCCAGATCAAGGTGTCAGTGGTCTTGAACTCGGTTGTGGCCTCGCCAGGGCTGCCGTCCCCCCGACCTCGGTACAGGCCGATTGTCCTTAGCCCCGCCTCTTTGGGGGTTCCTTGGCTGTAGGCACGGGCATCCGCCTGCGCTTCCTGACCTAGGCGATCCAGCTCGGCCAGCAAATCTTCCTGCTGCTTCAGGGCATCGGTTGCTTCCTGCAGCCACCGGGCGATCTGCCGCTCTGCGGTTGGGGCTTCCGAAACCGGGGAAGAAGGCTGTGCAATCGCCCCGCTGAGGTTGCGAATGGGAAAACCCTGAGCTGTCCCCACCTCGCTGCCCAGTAAGTTCAGCCAGCGGCTTCGCACTTCGGACGTCATCTCTGGCTTTGCGGCATAGGCAATGCGCACACTGCCGCTTGGGCCTCGGGTGATCCGGCCAATCTCATGTTCCTCAACTCCACTCACCGTTCCACGACAGCCAGCACTGCGAAACTCGTAGAGCACATCTTCTTCGCTCTCCCGATGGAACTCCCAAGTCGTTTGGGGACAGTTGGCCAGGAGGTTGTCCCGCATGTGGTTGGCAAGAAAGCGCGGCGATCCCTCGACATGAACGTCCATGACGGAGAGCATCTCTCTCCAAGAGGCCAAGCTCTCTCCGGGCCGTGTGAGAAGGGTTAGAGTAACCCCTTCTAGGACTTGATGATCGGCGAAAACCCACTCCCCTGGATCCCCCTCGATGACGACGTTTCCCGATGGGCTGAGGAAAGCGGATGCAAACAGCAGGCTGGCAAAAAGATTCAACACAATGCCCTTCCTTATCCTGGGATTTGTACTTGAAAATGAGATAGGACGACTTTCAAGCCGCTCACTGGGCAAGCAAAGAAGGGCTGGACAAAGAGGCTAGAGTCTTCGTCGTTGCCGTTTGCAAGGCTCACCTCAGGAAAATCTCGATAGATCCCTACAGCTTGATTTTGCTGACCTTACCAAAACGTCAATTGACCCCCCAAAAACATTGACCAGCATAGCACAATTGAGCTCAATTCTGAACCCCACTTTGCAGAAATGCCGTGTTTTTCTGATGAGTATATCCATTTACATTGAACAGATATCAGCCTGTTCGTTCAGAAACCTGAAGCTCCCTGTATGGCAATCGAAAGCTGGTCACTTTAGTAGGTTACTGTGGCCAACTGAAGAGGAGATCTTTCCGATGATCAACCAGTTATCCCCCAAGGTCTCCAGCCGGGGCTCCACCAGTTGCCAGCTCTGGTTTACATCAGGGATCCCCTCCCCTGCTACCGGGGTTGGCGCAGCGGCTCCGCCTAGGATCTTGGGAGCGATGAAGGCGGCTACTTTCTGGATCGCCCCATCTTTGAGGGCTGCCCAGGCCAGCGTGCCCCCGCATTCCCAGAGGGCACTCAGACACCCCCGCTGAAAGAGCACCTGTGCCGCCCGCGAGGGGGTTACTTGGGGCAGATGCAGCAGCTCCACCCCCTGCTTGGCCAGGGATCCCCACAAAGGATGGGTTGCCACAGCTTCTGTGATCACCAACGTCGGCGCTTCTTCCACCTGCCACAGATGGGCGACGGGAGGTAGGTTCAGGGAACGGCTGAGGACCACCCGCAACGGCTGGGATCCCTGCAACTCCGCCAGGCGACAGGTGAGGCGCGGGTTATCCTGCCAAACGGTTCGGGATCCAACAATGACGGCATCATGCCAGGCCCGCTGTTGGTGTACCCACTGCCGCGCCGGAGAGTTGCTGATCCAGCGGCTGTGGCCGGTGGCGGCGGCGCTCTTGCCATCCAGGGTCATGGCGTATTTCAGCAGGCCGAAACACTGTTGCCGCACAATGGCGAAGGCAAACCCCTCGTTCAGCTCCTGGCACTCCCGCTCCAGCACTCCCACCGTCACGTCGATCCCCGCCTCCTGCAGGCGTCGGATCCCTTTGCCAGCCACCAAGGGATTGGGATCCTGCATCCCCACCACCACCCGCCGGATCCCGGCAGCTAGGATGGCCTCGGTACAGGGAGGGGTACGGCCATAGTGGTTGCAGGGCTCCAGGTTGACGTAGAGCGTTGCCCCTCTGGCCAGGGATCCCGCCTGTTGCAGAGCCAACACCTCCGCATGGGGCTGCCCTGCCCCCGGATGAACGCCTTCCCCCACCACCCGATCCCCCTGCACGATCACGCAGCCCACCCGTGGATTGGGAGAGGGACGCTGAGGTGTAGAACGGGCCAGGGATAGACACCGTTCCATCCACTGCTGATCCGAGATCACAAAATGGGCATCCAATCCAGAGTGGCTCAAAGCAGTGACAAGGCTGCCAGCTTGCGGTTGAAAGCTGCAATTGCCTTGGATTCTAGCTGATACATTTACGCTGAACACTGCTGAGCATTACTGCTCAACGGTGCAGCGATAGCATTCTGTCCGTTTCCAAACAGAACGGCGGTATCCCGCAAAGCTCTGAGCATAACACCCAGAGCGCCTTGCCAATCTCGTGGTAGCCTATGGTTGCACTTGGGGCATCTAAACACCTTTGCGCCACCCAACTTAGTGTGGATGTGCCCGCACTTGGCACAGGTTTTGCTGGTGTACGCTTCCGATACTTCCACGACAACCACGTTTTTCTTTTGGGCTTGAAACTTCAGGAACTGCTTGAACCGATAGTGCGCCCAGGTGAGCATCGCCCTCGCCGTCTTGCTACCAAACTTCCTCCCCGCCTTGGCAACCATCTTGGCTGACTCGAAAGTGGGGAGGAATATCAATCGGTAGTTATCCGTTAGGAACGCCGCTACCTTGCGATGGCACTCGTCCACCAAGTTCCTGATTCTCTCCCGCAGACGAAACGCCGCTTGCCGCATTCGCCTACGCTTGGGCCTCGGTGCTCTGCTCAGCCTAGATTGCAGATCGTCTAGGTGGTAGCACAGCCGAACGATCCTGCCAAAGTCCCCCTTGGCGATATCTACAAAGCCCGCCCCATCAAACCCTGTTTAGAAGGAAGCTTCTTACTCCAGGATCAAGCGCAACAACCCCCTTTGCTAACGAACACTGCTCGTTCACGGGCTCAGGAAAGATGGCATACCATCTGTCTTTCACCCGCATTAGCTCAGTTCCACGTGCCCATTCTCTGGGCATCTCCTCGGATGCACGGAACGCCAAGCCTCGGGTGAGTTTCGGATACCACGTCCCATTGCGAAAGTTGCCGGCGTTGAATTGCAGCGTATGCGACCTGTCCCGCACACTGCGAAACCTCGCGTCTTTGCTTCGGCGAAACGCCAGCCACGCCTCGACGACCGCGTTCTGCTTGATGTGGCAGGGGGCTTCCTTCACCCACTGGGGCAGGTCGGAGCGCAGGATGATGTCCCGCAGCTTTCTGGCCGTTCTTGGAGCACCATGCTGGCGCTGATAGGCAATCGCTTGGTTGTAGCAGTACCGGCACGCCGCTTGCCACCGCTTCCAGACTTTAGCCAGCGCTGGCTCCGGATAAATCCGTATCTTTCTCGATTGCAGCCCGGTATTTTCTGAGTCCGTAGAGCCGACTGCTGAAGCAGTGCAGGATGGTGAGGATATCCTCAACCAGTTCCTGTTGGGGAGAAAGGTGATCGTCATCGAGAACCAAGATTTCGCACCCGTATTGACGGCAGTACCACTCAACGAACTCAAATCCAAACCGGCAGAGTCGATCCCGGTGAGCGACCACAATTGTTCCGATATCTCCTGCACGGACTCGTTCCAATAAGGCAAGGAACTTCGGTCTTTTGAAGTCGAGACCGCCGCCAACCTCTCCGACCACTTCGGCTCCAGGATAGAGGCTAGCCAGCCTTGCAATCTGTCGCTCCAAGTCTGACTTTTGCCCTCGACTGCTGACTCGGGCGTACAAAACGACTCGTTTGATTTTTTTTGGCGTTTTGATGTAGCTGTCGAGGTCATACCTTCTCGCCCTACCGGATGGTGTACGTATTGCATTGATCCAGCCTTTCTGTTCCCATCGCCTCAAAGTGTGGAGACACACCCCAAAATAATCCGCCGCTTCTCTCGGTTTTACATACCTAGCCATACCAAGCAGCCATGCTGAACATACTGTACATTATTTTCAGTATAGTCCAGCGTATCATTGACTAGAGTCATGCTCTACCACCTGCAATGCGTAGTCGCGGGCGCGGGCCTTTTGTTCGTTGCTGACAATCTCTCCCGAACGCAGGCGATCCAACAAATCGAAGGGATCCAACACCTCATCCATCGGGAAGCGGCCCAGATGAATCATGATCGGCAGGCATATTCTTCGCCAAGAATCAGAGCGGAAGTGAGCGTGGGTGATTCCCTCTCTCCCAGCTTGAGGGTGGGACGAGCCTTGCGGCCAACCACCACCTGGCGATGGGTCTCGATCACTGCTCTGGCCCGATCCAGATCTTGATTTTTCCAATCCACAGCCAGCCTGAGGCGATGGGCGATGAAATCCGCAGTGGCGATGTAGAGCAGAGAAGGATCAAAGCATAAACCCGCGTCTGGGCAGTTGACGCCACCGTTGCACAAAACGCCGGGAAGGTGATCCCCGCCTCCACCACCGTGGTCACCCCTGAGCGGATCCCCGCCTCATCCGCCGGCAGACAAAAATCCCCCACTGATGTAAAAACATGGGTGTGAATATCGATCCAGCCAGGGGTGAGGAGCTGCCCTCGCAAATCCACAACTTCTGCCCCACAGACAGGCAGGTGGCGTCCAATTGCAGCGATCTTGCCCTCCTCCACCCGCAGTTGCCCGATTTTGTCCAATCCCTGGTCGGGATCCAGCAGATGTGCGTTGATAAACAGGGTGGCAGCCACCAGAACTCCTGCCAACAAGGCGTTAGACCGGTATTGCGGCAAGGTAAAACACTTTTTTCTTGCAATTTGTAGGCTCAACTACAAAATCCGACGCGGAGAAGACCGCAATCTGAGCGTGATACCTGCTACATCTGCCGTTTCGACAAACAGGCTCTAATATTGGGATGGTTATTCTAGGAGCTGCCTTCATGACCTCTTCCCCCCACCTGACCGCTGCAGAGGGGGCAGCGGGTTCTGCCAACGGGCTGAAGGAGGCATCCCTGTTTGGGGAACGGGATCCCTTGGCCCATTCCCTTCAAGTCAACGAAGCCTTCAACCGCAGGAACAACCTGTTGAACCGTCGCCTGCAATTGGTGGAAGAACTCTGGGAATCGGTGATCCTGCAGGAGTGCGGTCAGTCTCTGGTGGATCTGTTGCAGCGACTGCGTTCCATGTGTTCCCCAGAAGGACAAGCCCTGGAGTACCCGATCCCAGAGGTACTACAAATTATCGAGTACCTCAGCCTCGACGCCACCATCCAAACGGCACGGGCCTTTGCCCTCTTCTTCCAGTTGATCAACATTGTTGAACAGCACTACGAACGGGCAGAAGACTCGGACATGCGCATGGTGGATAGCCAACAACGTACCGTGCGAGAAAACGAAAAATTTGAACGGCTGTTCCCTTACCTGCGGGCTCAAGGGGTGCCGCCGGGCCTACTGCGCAGATTGCTGGAGCAGTTGCACATTCGCATGGTCTTTACCGCCCACCCCACCGAGATCGTCCGCCACACCATCCGCGAGAAGCAACGAGCTTTCTCTCGCCTGCTCGGCCAACTGGATTGGGCAGAACAAACCCAGCCTTTGCAGGCCCAGATGATAAAAGAACAGATGGCGGAAGAAGTTTTGCTTTGGTGGCGCACCGACGAGTTGCATCAGTCCAGGCCGACTGTTTTGAACGAAGTCGATTACACTTTGCACTATTTTGAAGAGGTGTTGTTTCAGGCCATCCCCCTGCTGCACGAGTACCTCAGCCGCAGCCTGAAAAAAGCTTTTCCCAGCGTCGAGCCACCGCCGGCAGGATTTTGCAACTTCGGCTCGTGGGTAGGCGGGGATCGGGATGGCAACCCTTCCGTCACCGCCGATGTTACCTGGCAAACGGCCCGCTATCAGCGCAACCTCATCCTGGGCAAGTACATCGAATCGGTGAAGGCTCTCACCAAAACCCTGAGCATTTCCCTGCACTGGGGGGATGTGGACAGCCAACTGCTGGATGCCCTTGAGCAGGATCACCGCCTCATGCCTGAGGTTTACGAATCGTTTTCGCTGCAATACCGCCAAGAGCCCTACCGCCTCAAGCTCAGCTACATTCAGCGGCGGCTGGAGTTGACGCGGGAGCGCAACCGCAACTTGGCCGACTCCGCTTGTTTGCCCACCCCTCCCCCCGTGGACAACGCCTATGCCAACGCAGAAGAATTTCTGGCCGACTTGCAGCTTATCCAGAAAAGCTTGAAAAACAGCGGCCTTTCCTGCCGTCAGTTGGATCATCTCATTCAACAGGTACAGGTGTTTGGCTTTCACCTGGCCCATCTGGATATCCGCCAAGACAGCAGCTACCACGAAGCCGCTCTCACGGAGATTTTCGAGTACCTGCGCATTTTGCCGCGCCCCTACAGCGAGATGACGGAAGAGGAAAAAACCGCCTTTCTCCTGCAGGAGCTACAAACCCGTCGGCCTCTGATACCGCTGGAGATCGCCTTTTCCGAGAAAACGGCAGAGCTGATCGCCACCTTTCGCACCCTGCGCCGCATGCAGCAGGAATTCGGCTTGGCTATTTGCCAAACCTATGTAATCAGCATGAGCCGCCAGTTAAGCGACCTGTTGGAGGTGCTGCTGATGGCCAAGGAGGTGGGGCTCTACGATCCCATTAGCGGTCGCGGATCCCTGGCGGTGGTGCCGCTGTTTGAGACCGTCGAAGACCTGAAGCGGGCCCCGGAAGTTTTGCGGCAGTTGCTGGAGATCCCTTTCTATCGCCAGTACTTGGCTCAGCAGGGGAATCTACAGGAGGTGATGCTGGGCTACTCCGATAGCAACAAAGATTCCGGCTTTTTGAGCAGCAACTGGGAGATTTACAAGGCTCAACAACGCCTGCAGACGGTGGCCGAATCCTACGGGGTGAAGCTGCAGATCTTCCATGGCCGGGGCGGTTCGGTGGGCCGTGGAGGGGGCCCGGCTTACGAGGCCATCTTGGCTCAGCCAGGGCGCAGTGTGGGGGGCCGCATCAAAATTACCGAACAGGGAGAGGTGTTGGCCTCCAAGTATTCCCTCCAGGATCTGGCCATTTTTAACCTGGAAACCGTCACCAGCGCCGTGATCCAGGCCAGCCTACTGCGCACCTACCCCAACGATCTGCACGAGTGGTCGCGCCTGATGGAATCCTTGGCGGAGCGCTCCCGGCAGGTGTACCGTAACCTGGTCTACGAGCAGGAGGGCTTTGTGGAGTTTTTCCACGAGGTCACCCCCATTGAAGAGATCAGCCAACTGCAGATCAGCTCCCGTCCCGCCCGCCGCAGCGGTAGCCAAAAAGACATCGGATCCCTGCGGGCCATTCCCTGGGTATTCAGTTGGACGCAAAGCCGCTTTCTCTTGCCGGCCTGGTATGGGGTTGGCACCGCCCTACAAGAATACGTGGCCAGGGGCGAGCACAACCTCAACCACCTGCAGCACCTCTATCGCGAATGGCCTTTCTTCCGCATGGTGATCTCCAAAGTGGAGATGACTCTGGCCAAAGTGGATCTGCAAATAGCGCGTCACTACGTGCGGGAGATGAGCTCTCCAGAACGTCTAGAGCGGGCGATGGAGCTGTTTGAGTGTATTGCCCAAGAAATGCACCGCACCCGCACAATAGTGCTGCAGATTACGGGTCACAGCGAACTGTTGGAGAACGACCCTTATTTGAAGCGCTCGGTGCAGTTGCGCAACCGCTCTATTGTGCCCCTCGGCTTTATCCAAGTCTCCCTCCTCAAGCGCCTGCGAGAGCATCAGGGATCCCGCACCGGACGAACACGCTACGACCGAGCTGAACTTCTGCGTGGAGCTTTACTTACCATTAACGGCATTGCCGCCGGGATGCGCAACACAGGCTGAGGGATCCGACTAATTGACCCTGGCGCTGCTTCTATCAAGTTCAGATCGGCATTGAGAGCCTATCAGAACAGATCGTCATCATACTCTTCTGGCTCCACCTCTACTGGCTCTACTTCGACAACGCGGCGGGAAGGACGGCGGGGGGGTTCATCTGCGTAGCTTTCCCCTTGGTCTTGGGGCAACCGTGGGGGACGGCGACGAGTAGCTGTACCTGTGCTGCGCTCTTCCTGCACATCCACATCCTCTGGATACTCTTCGGTGGCAGGACGACGGGGGCGGCGGGCCTCTGGCGGCGGTGCTGGTTCATCGTAGTCCGTATCCTGACGCGGGCGGACCCCTGGCTCCTCGTAATACTCATCCCCTTCGGGTCGGCGGCGGGGACGCACACGGGTATCGCTGGCCAGTTGGGGCCGCGGGCGACGGCTCGGCTCTGCGCTGCCTTCGGGAATGGAGCGGGTGGAGGAGGTGTCGCGAATACGGGATCCCTCGGCTCGAGTGGAAACCGTGCGTCCTTGGGCATAGCCATCCGGGGGATAGGTGCGGCTGAAGCCTTGCCGCCGAACAGTCGGACGAGCCCCGCCCACCTGCCGTGCTTTTTCGCTTAAGAGAATCCGCAAACGGAAGGTTTCGATGGCAAACCAGCCGGCCATCACCGCCAGCAACACCTGCGCAAAGAACAGCAACGGGATGAGCCGCTGACCTTCCAAGAGCAAGCAGACGGAATAGATCAGGCCCATCGTGGCAAAAATCACGTCATACTCAGCGGAGGCCTCTCGCTTGATGAACCGAACCGCGAAGATGGCTCCACTGGCAATCGCCACCAGCGCTGCCATCAAGAAGTAGGGGCTTTGGGTGAGAAACATGCCAGGGATCCCTAAACGATGAAGACGGGAGAGCGTTGAGCCTTATCCATTCCACAGCCGATCCTAGCATTGATCCTCCTGGTGGCACGGACAACAAAACCCAGGTTTGGGTGTAGGGACGGGATCCCTCTTCAATAAAAGGGATCGGTGCTAAAATTGGCAGCATCTTCCTGCATGTTCCATGCTGTATCTGGCACGGGTACACAAAAAAAGTCTCTTCGGCCAGGGGGAGCTGCAGCTCTTGGCCCGGCAGGCCGAGGACGGGGTTTGGATGCCGCTGCGCAAGCCAGAAGGGGTCACCTGCAAAGAGGTTGGCCCTTACAACATTGGGGTGTTGCTGCTGGTTGAGCTTTCGGAAGAGCGGCAGGTACGGCGGGTGGAAGAGGCAGCCATGAAGCTGGTGGAGATGCTGCACAACCTATCTCAAAGCCGCAGTCTGGTGGATCTGTCGGAGATTGAAAGCTGGCGGCAATCCTTGACTCGGCAAAGCCAAGAGCTGAGCCGTCGCGAAGCAGAGGTGGCC
This sequence comes from Thermostichus sp. MS-CIW-23, assembly GCF_054059455.1. Lineage (NCBI taxonomy): Bacteria > Bacillati > Cyanobacteriota > Cyanophyceae > Thermostichales > Thermostichaceae > Thermostichus > Thermostichus sp. MS-CIW-23. Next base: position 31,232 of record NZ_JBSSCC010000001.1, read on the forward strand.
GCTCGCCAAGAGCAACTGCAACAGTGGGAAAACCGTCTGCGAGAAAAACTATCCTCCTGAGTTCTCAAACTATAGTCGTTTCGGGTTAGGGTGAGACGCCTGGGCTATCTCGCCCCTTACAGTCAACATTGGGTCATGGGTTTAGTGTCCTGGTTTGAATCGAAATGACCATACTCTTGGGCTAAGTGCATCTGTGAGTGAATCCAGATCAAGGCGGCTGGGATCGCCAAATCCGTAGTTATAAGACCTGAATCAACTTGGGCTGAGACATTCTCTTCCCCCAAAATAAGCAGGGAAAAACCAGAATCGATTGCGCTCCCTATTGCCCAAGGCGATAGGTTGTCCCATTGCTGTTCGATTGCTGTGGCTACGCTGCCGTATTGGTGCTGTACGACCTCAATCAAACTGCGCTGAGATCCGGCCTTAACTCGCGGGCACCTCGCAGATAAACATGCTGCATGTCCGCTTGAGCAAGTGGAGTATTCAACTGGATCAAAACACGAATACAACGGGGTAAGTCGCTGCTCACCTCCATCTGTTGCACATCCAACAGAGGCACCGACTCCCAACCGGGGCGACGACGAGCAAACTGGGCGGGAAAAGCTGCATTTAAATCAGGGGTAACGGAAAAAATAACGCTGACTAGTTCAGCCGGATCGAGGGCGTTGCGGTGCTCTAGCGTATCCAGCAGCTCAGCCACCGCCGCGCCAATGGCCTCGGCACTGTTTGTAGGTACGGTGATGGCTCCCCGAATTGCTCTGACTCGCCACCCCAATGGCCACACCCTCGCGCGCTTGAGCTCGCCTTGCTTCCAGAAAATTATACAGACTCATCCCTGTTGGGATCCCATCCCTCTGGGGAAAACCAGCCCCCATCGCCTAGCTGGGCTGCAGGAGCTTTTCCAGGATCTGCTCATGGTTGAGGCCGGAGTCCACCCAGGCTTCTCCCTCTTTGAGGCGGGCAGCAGCGGTTACGACAAACAAATTGCTCTTCGCTCCCAAAGCCTCGCTGGCAGTTTGCACGCAGAGCAAATCCTGGCCGGTTAGCTGGCTAAACCAGGTGGCCAACAGCCCTGCCTCCAGAAAGCCCATCGGCCGCTTGAAATGGGGAGGCGTGACGGCAGCGAAGGGGGAATTGCGAATCGACACCACCAGCACTCCTTGATCTTTGTAAGTCCAGTCGATCTCGATCAATCCCCAGCCATGAGTTTTCCAAGCTTGTCTCAGACTTTGCAGGAAAAGGCCCATCTCCAGCTCGGCCAAAGGCTTCTGGTAGTAGTCGGAGAGTTCTTGGGCAAAACGGCGGAAAAACTCCTTGCCCCACATCCGACCACAGTTGCGCAATACCAAACGAGCAGCCTGGCCAGTCTCGTATTCCAGGCCCGTGTAGATGCCCCGCAGCAATGCTTCTGGAAGGGCCAAGAGACGCTCACCGTGGCGACTTTCCAGCAAGCCGGATTCCAAATCGCTTCGCAGATAGGCGCTGGGTGCATAGTAGTTGGCCAAAACAGGCGTATAGGGATCAAAGGTGACTGAGCCATTGGAGATAGAGCTGGTGCCGGTCATAAGGGATCCCCTGGTTATCCAATCCAAGTCGTTATTGAGCTTTAAGCATCCAAATAGGAGCAGGGTGCAGTTGACAGTTCGTTGGTTGTTGAGCTGGGAGAACGGTTGTTTACACTCCAAATCTTATGGCGATCCCTCCAGCAATTGAATACCCCTTGGGCAGATTTACTACAACGCTAACATTAACTCCAACAACACTGAAGTCTCCGGCTAGTTGAGATAGAGCGCTCTAGCACCGAAAAATGCAAAAAGCAAAAAAGTATCTAGCTCTAAAACAGCAAGGCCACCTGTACCTGGGTGATTAAGGGGCGGATAAACTCCAACTCTCCAGGAGCCAAATGGTCTCTCAGCTCCTGCTGGAAAATCCGATAGGCAACCTCATAAACCCTCTGCAGCCCGTACAGGCGCACCTCTTCTTCCATCCACTCGAGCAGCCGCTCCTTCAGGAGGTTTTCGTCCTGCAGCAACATGGCCATAGCGCTGTGACGCAGCAGCAACAGCAGGTGTCGCCGGCACAGATCCAACACTTGGGGAGAAAGGTCGGGCATCTCCTTTTGCAGGGCATCTAGGGTTTTGCTCACCACCTGGCTCTCCCGTTCCCGCAACACTCGGTACACATGTTGTCGTTTTGGCCAGCCGAGAACATAGGCCTTCAGATGCTCCAGCTCCTCTGGCTTGAGGTAGCGGGCTTCCGACTCGATCAGCATCTGCTCCAAGGGGCTTACCATCTCGCTTCTTCCGGATGTCAGTGGGTGCTAGGAGACTCAAAACAAGCTGAACAGATCTGCCAAGGTGATCTGTTCTTCTGCCGGCTCGGGTTCTGGTGCTGCCGACAGGGATCCCAGAGAATGCGCGGCCAAACTCAGGGGATCCCCCGCCCAGGGGATGGAACCAAAATGCTCCCGCACTTGCAGAAAAGGCATTGGCAGAGAGCGCATCTGTAGGGGGCGGTTATCCCAATTTAGACGGGCAAAAAAGCTCTGCACCGAATCCTCTAAAGCAATCTTCCAAGTCATGCCTTGGCTACTCCCTGGCCTGAACGCAATTTTTGGGCAATTTCGCTGGCACTGGCCCCTTCGTTTAGCCAGAAGGCAGCCGCATCGATGCGATCTTTGCTGCCGAGCAAAAACTTGCAGTAGCTTTCTCCCATGGAGTAGCACTGGATCTCGATGCAGTTGAGCTGCCGTTCCACCATGGTGCTAAAAAAGCCGGCAAACAATCCGGCGTAAAGATGACAGACAGGTTTGCCCACATCCCCCAGGGTGCGGGCCACGGCGGAGTCAAAGAGGTTGATGAAAATAAACCCTTGCCGCCGACTCTCGGTCTCCACCTCCCAGCGCCCCCATCCTTGCGAGGTCAGAGGCCACCACCAGGTTTCCAAGAGAAACATGAGATTACTCTGCTTGGGCTGGCGCCGATATTCCTCCTCAAACCAGCGGGAAAAATGGAGGGCATCGTTGCGTCCCCACTCTCGGCCAATGGTGTACATCAGAGAAGCCGAGGCATCTCCCACTTCTTCCTCCAGGCCCTGCTGTAAACCCAGGATAAAGTCTTCGCTCACCAAGACATTGCGGGCGCCCGTCCAGTCCACAAGGGATCCCTGGGAGAGGTCAAAGCGAAAAAAGTCTTCGCGGCTGTAGTGGTTATGCCGTTGGGCGGCGGGCTGAAGCGGTATCTCAATGGGGGAGGTCGTCATGGTTGGGTGAGGAGAGAGCACGTTTTTTAACACTCCTTATCATACCCTTCTTAACTGGCATGTTTACCTAGAGACCTAGAGACGACCACCCTCAAAGCGAGGCAGAAAAGTCTTGAGTTGTTATAAAGAAAAGAGTTGTAAAGATTTGTTCAAGAATGGGGAAGAAGAGCCGTAGAGGGATCTGGAGCACTACTGAGATCGGGGCCTGACCTTGACAAAAGCAATGGCAGACCGCCACAGCAGCGACTCCCGCCCCTCGGCATCGGCTAAACAGAGGCAATCGGGATCCTGCCAGCGCAACTGGCCGACGAAGACATCTCCGGTATTGAGTTTGACCTCGAGGGTTTCCCGATCCTTGATGACCTTCTGCAGGCGACGCACGCTCGGGATCCCGGTGTTGAAATCGGTCACGACAGCCCTATCAGCCAGCGAGAAACGGTATGTCAGCAAGCCCACTGCCCCCAGTATAGGGGATCCCTGCCGCTTCCCACTGCCCCTCCACCACACTTCCACAACTTGGGCTCAAAACTCGCCCTCATCTTTGCCCATTTTTTCTGCTGGCGAGTACTATGTAGGGGGGATGGCGCTTAGAAAAGCGGTAAACCTTTCGAGTTCGCCGTCTTTTTTAAGCGAATCTACGGGTGTTCTCCCCGAAAAAAGCCAGCACAATAGGGCTAGGGTGATAGAGGGTGCGGCTGTCGCCCTAGGGAAGGTGAATCCTCAGCTGGGATCCCTTCTACATGCCATTTTGCCGCCGAGTTGTCTGTCCTTTTCAACCCTCATCAGTATCAGCAGTACCAGTGCAGGAGAGATCGTTATGGCAGTAGAGAAAGTGAACTCCTCGTCCAGCTTGGCCGAAGTGATCGATCGCATCTTGGATAAAGGTATCGTGGTCGATGCCTGGGTGCGGGTTTCTTTGGTTGGGATCGAGCTGTTGGCCATTGAAGCCCGCGTCGTTGTGGCTTCTGTGGAAACCTACCTGAAGTACGCTGAGGCTGTGGGTCTGACGGCTACTGCTGCTGCTCCTGCCGTCTAAATCTGGCCCAATCACTCAATCCCCTTGCCTTCAATACCGTGATGGTTTGACGGGTCATGGGTCTTGGGCGGGGGTCTGGAGCTGGCCGCTGTGAAGGCTCTCGAAAAGCGAGGCAGGGATCCACCTCTGGTCTCTGCCTTGCTCTCATGGGTTTCGTTCAGGGATCGAGTCTTGCAGACGTGTTGGGCTGCAGACTGGCATGATAGCTGGATATCGAGTTTGAAGGGGCAGAGAAGCTGTATCCACCCAAGCATTGAACACGACGTAAGGGATTGAACACCATGAGTTTGCAGGAACAATGGGCCATGGCCCGCAGCCAGCGGGTGGCTCAGAATCGAAGTTTGTTAAGCCGATCCCGGCAGCAGCGCCTAGAGCAGCACCAAGCCCTGATGGTTGAGCTGGGGCAGCGCCGCCAGCAACGACAGGAAGCAATACGGCACCAGACGGAGCAAACCCGCAGCCAATTGCAGAAACTGAGGCAGGAGCGGGCTGTGAGGCGATCCCTGGACGAATGCTCCCGTTCGGAAGCGGCGGCTCAGCGGGCCAAGTCGGTGGCAGAGAGTCTGGCTCGCCTGGAGCAGGAACGAGCTGCTCAATTGGAAGCCAGCCGGCAGCAATTGCAGGCTTTCCGGGCTAACTTGACTGCGGCTGTGGAGCATTTGCTGAGCACCTATACGCAGGCTCGGCAGGCGATGGCCGACAAAACTCAGCAAGCGCGGCAGTCTTTTTGCGCCGATTTGCGGCAGTGGGTACAGGCTCTCCGGCAAATGGCTCGACAGGAGCTGGCTCAGATGGCTCAGGAACAGCAAGCCCAGGCCCAGGCCCTGCGGGGATCCCTGGCCACTTTCCGGGCGGAGTTGCATAAGCAGGTGTGGGGCAATGGGATCCCTGACCTCATCCCAGAACCTGAGGTCTCCATTTCCGGTGAAGGTTCTGGCAGTTCCGTTGAGATTGCCGGTGAGGCGCCAATATCTGCCTCTGACTCAACGCCCATAGCCGAAGACCAAGCCCCGGTGGAGCCGCCTGCTCCCGTCTCTGTTCCCCAGCCCCAGCCCTCGGAGGGTTTAATAACGCCTGAACCCCCTGAAGTTCCGCCTACTGTTGAGAAACAGGTGGATCCCATCCTTGACTATGTCAACAAGTATGTGAGTGATCTACAAGCGCAGGATCCCAACTTGACCCTGCTGCAGGTAATTGGGGATCGGGAACGGGTGCGGGATTTGTTGGCCCGCGGCGCGGTGGATCTGGGGGTGGATCCCTCGGAAATCTTGGCTACGCTGCGGCGCATGGTGTCGGGGGCGGTCGCAGTTTAGTTGTGCCGAGCGCAGGAAGAACATCCGGGCTATAGTCAAGGCAAAGGAGTCTAGGGCAGCAAAGAGGTTGAGTATCTCCATGGCCACGGTTCTGCAGGCGCGTCCCCGCCAGTTCGTGAACACCCCCTACATTGAGCGGATTACCCGCCGCGCTTTGCGCTATTTGCAATCGGGCTTTGCGGTGCATTTGCGGGGGCCTTCGGGTACGGGCAAAACCACTTTGGCGATGCATCTGGCCAGCCTGCTGGGCCGCCCCATCATGCTGATCTATGGGGATGACCGCTTCGATTCTTCCGACCTCATCGGGGGGCGCACCGGTTTTACCCATCGGCGGGTGGTGGACAACTTCATTCACTCGGTGGTGAAGACGGAGGAGGATGTGCAGCAGCGCTGGGTGGATGCCCGCCTCACCTTGGCTTGCCGAGAGGGGTTTACCCTCATCTACGACGAGTTCAATCGCTCCCGCCCTGAGGCCAACAATGCTCTCCTGAGTGCCTTGGAGGAGAGGCTGCTGGTGTTGCCGCCGGACAGCAACCGCTCGGAATATCTGCGGGTGCATCCCCAGTTCCGGGCCATTTTTACCTCTAACCCGGAGGAATATACCGGGGTTCACAGGGCCCAAGATGCGCTGCTGGATCGGATGATCACCATCGATATGGGGGAGCCGGACATCGAGACCGAAAAGGAGATTCTCACCTCGCGAATAGGCTTATCCGGCCCCGACGCCCTCAAGATCGTCCACATTGTGCGGGCTTTTCGCCGCAAGTTGGATCTGACGCGCCACCCCAGCCTGCGCAGTTGTTTGATGATCGGGCGCATTGTCAAGGAACATGAGCTGGCAGTTAGCAAAGAGAATGCCGATTTTCGCGCTTTGTGTGCGGATGTGCTGTTGCCGCGAGCCGGCAAGCGCTATGAAGAGGGATCCCAGTTGCTGAATTATCTGCTAGACCAACTGCCTGGCTGAGTCTTTTGCCTGTTGGTACACTTTGGAGGTCGATTAACCCTGTGCCGATTAGCTCTCAACCCTTGACCACGGCTACTCACGGCTCCTCGCTGGCCGATGTGTTGGAGCGGGTACTGGATAAGGGCATTGTGATCGCCGGAGACATCACCGTTTCGGTGGGCAATGTGGAGTTGCTGAATGTGCGCATTCGCCTGCTGATTTCTTCGGTGGATAAGGCCAAGGAGATCGGCATCAATTGGTGGGAATCGGATCCCTACCTCAACAGCCAGGCGCGGGAGCTGCTGGAAGCCAACCGACAGCTCATGCAGCGGGTTGCCGAATTGGAAAGACAGCTTGCCCAAGCTCTGCCCCAGGGGGGAAAGGGAACGGACCCATAGGCTGCCCCCCGCCATTGTGACCTGGATTGACGGGCTAGACTGGCTGCTGTGGTGGTTTGACGGGGTGATGGGGCATGGCTTTGGAGATGGCGTTTGACCGGAAGGGTTGGCAGCGGCTAGGGACGCTGGGCTGGGCTGTGGGTGTGGTGCTGGCCCTTGGGATCCCGGCTTGGGGTCAGAATCCCCGTGCCATCAGCATCAGCGCCGATGTGCAGGAGGCCAACGCCAACACAGGGGTTTTTACGGCCATTGGCAATGTCACCCTCAGTTTTCCTGCCGAGCGGCTTACGGCCCGCGCCCAAAGAGCTGTGTATTACAGCCAGGAGCAACGCATTGAGCTGGAGGGCCAGGTCATCATCAACCAAGGGGAGAATCAGTTGCAAGCGGAGAAAGTCATTTACCACATCGACAAGGGCACCATCCAGGCAGTGCCATCGGCAGGGCGGCAAGTGGAGTCCATCTACGTTTTGCCGGAGCCCAGCTCAAGTCCTTAGCTGATCCCCACACTTTTTTCCAGCAGCACGGACTCAGCCAACACGGCTATACCGTGATTTCGTCACCGATCATCCCAGCCTGCAGGGTTTCCCTCACCCCCAACCCCTCTCTCAAAAGGAGAGGGGAGCCAGGGACAGACATAACAAATCGTTTCATTGCTGTTTGAAATGATGAAATGACTACACATGGGGCAGCGCTGGAAACGAGCTCGGGGAATGTCGGCTTAGATCCGTTTAGGATGTAGTAATTCATTTAGGATGTAGTAGTTCGGGCGGCAGACTTTTTCCCTGACTCTGAATCAAAGGATGGCTGATTGATGTTCGGGATCCGAGTTCCTCACCCCTGGCAACGAGAGGCACAGGTCACTCCAGAAGAGATGTTTTTCAGCCGGCGGCAATTTCTAGCGCAACTGGGATCCGTTGGGGTGGGAGCCAGTTTTTCTATTTTTGGGTTTGGCAGCAGGGGAGTTGCTCCCTCGGTAGAACGAGAGCTGAGGGGGATCCCACTCAACCCCCACTTTTCGGATGTGGGCAGGCCCGTCACCGAGGAGATTGTAGCTGCTCGTTACAACAACTTTTACGAGTTTGGCTCCGGAAAGCGCGTCTGGCGGGCTGCACAGGCTTTGCCCGCGGATCCCTGGACTGTCGAGATTACCGGGCTGGTGCGGCATCCTCAGCGGTTGGGCCTGGAAGATCTGTTTAACTTCCCCCTCGAAGAGCGCATCTACCGCTTTCGCTGTGTGGAAGCCTGGGCGATGGTGGTGCCGTGGTTGGGCTTTCCGATGCGGCTGTTGCTGGAACGGGTGGATCCTTTGCCGACGGCTCGATTTGTCCGCTTCACTTCCTTTTACGATCCGGAAATTATGCCTGGCCCAATCTGGCCCCCCAACTTGCCTTGGCCCTACACGGAAGGGTTGCGGATCGAGGAAATGGCTAACGAGTTGGCCTTTTTTGCCCTCGGCATCTATGGCAAGCCGTTGCCCAAACAGCACGGAGCACCAATTCGCATGGTGGTTCCCTGGAAGTATGGCTTTAAAGGGGGAAAATCCATCGTCAAAATCGAGTTTTTGGCCCGTCAACCCTCCACGTTTTGGAATACCCTCGCCCCTGGGGAATATGGATTTGAGGCCAATGTGGATCCTAGGGTGCCCCACCCCCGCTGGTCACAGGAGCAGGAAGTCTTGATCGGTTTCGGATCCCGTTCCCAGTGGCAAATCGTTCCCACCTTGCCCTACAACGGGTACGGAGAGTATGTTGCCCACTTATATGGCTGAACTTATATGCCTGAAGACGCCCACGAAAGGATTCGAACCTCCGACACCTGGGACCGGAACCCAGTGCTCTAGTCCACTGAGCTACGTGGGCAATGCAACTGCATTAACCATCATATCTGCTGACTTTCAGTTCTGCCAAGGGGGCAAAGCTGCGGCGGTGCTGCGGGGTGGGCCCCAAGTTCTGCAACGCCAGTCGGTGCTCCCGCGTGCCATAGCCAGCGTTGGTGCGCCAGCCGTAGCCGGGGTACTGCCGATCCCAGCTCTGCATCAAGGCATCTCGCCAGACTTTAGCCACAACTGAAGCAGCGGCAATGGAGAGGCTGATGTGATCCCCCTTGACCAGGGCCGTTTGCCGGGATCCCAGCTCGGCCAGCGGCAATCCATCCAGCAAAATGTGGTCGATGGGATCCAACTTGGCCAAAGCCCGCTGCATGGCCAGCACCGTGGCCTGGCGAATGTTGAGCCGGTCGATCTCAGCAGCAGAGGCACTGCCAACGCCCACAGCCAAAGCCACCTGCCGAATCCGTTCCGCCCATTGAGCGCGTTGCTGCGGACGCAGTTGTTTGGAATCCCTCACTCCCTCCAGTTCTTTGGGATCCATCTGGGCCGGCAAAATTACCGCCGCTGCCACTACCGGCCCGGCCAGGGCTCCCCGCCCCACCTCATCCACCCCCGCCACCCGCAGGATCCCCTGCTGCCAAAGGGATCCCTCCCAGATCAAACTCGGCCTTGCCCGCTCCACCATACTCCCATGCCTGCCCCTGAGCTTGGGAGCAGCGCCTAACTGCTGCGGGAGCGCCGTCGCCTGGAGGCTGCCGGAGATTGCTGGGCAGGGCTGATCCCCAGTTCCGCCGCTGGCTCGGCCAAGCTGCTCTGCACGGCTGACGGGAACGATTCAGCAGAGGAGATTTCGGGTTCCGAGGGTTCGGGTGGAGAAACGGTATCCAGCGGCTCCTTCTCCTGCAAGGCATCCGGTTCGGGCGCCAATTCCTCCGCCTGAGAAGTTGCCTCAGTCTCCACCTCTGGGCTACTTTCCACCTCGACAGTTCCCGGCAGAACCACCCTAACCGCCGTGTCTCGGCCCCAAGGCGGCGGCTGGTCAAGCAGCAACAGCGGCGACAGCCCCAGCTCCGAGTAGACCCGTTGTTGTAACGGGGTCATCTCCACGGTGACGGTTTGCCGTACCGGAGCCGGACGGCCTTCTGAGGACTCCGTCCCACTGGCGCGAACGGTGCGGGCTGGGGAAGTGTGATCTTTGCGTGAGGCGGATTCTGCCTCTTCCCCAGGGCCAGAACGGCGGGGTTCTTGACGCTTTAGGTCTGCTCCGCCCCCTGGCAGTTGCATCGGCTCTGGGGCTTCCTCTTCTACAGGAGTATCCAGGCTCCGGGCAACGAGGCGCTGGCCAGTGCGGGGATCCCCCCAGTCTTCACGGGGACGCTTGCGTCCCGTTTCAACCCGTGGCTCTTCCTCCAGATCATCTGAAGTCGTAAAGGGATCCGGGCTGGGGCGTCGTTGTCCGGGGGCAGAGCGCGACCGCCGCAGCAGCGCACGGCTATCGCCTCGAGACAGTCCATCGCTCCCCACTCGCAGGCGTGCCCGTTGGGGGTTGCCATCGCGGGGCAGGATCGGGCCGGCCTCTTCCTCATCCCCTCCTTCCGCCTCGGTGGGTAGCGTTACCGTCAGGCCGCTTTCTATTGTTAACAGATGCCCTGGCTCGGCCCCCGGCAAGCGGGCTAGGATCCCCAGCCCCTCACAGGTAGGGCAAGAATGGCCGAAGATCTCATAAAGGCTTTGCCCCTGCCGTTTGCGGGTGAGCTCCACCAGCCCCAATTCCGACAGTTGGACCACCTGTGGGCGAGCTTTGTCGCTGGAGAGGGCCTTGTTAAAATGCTCCAAAACCAGCAACTGGTCGCGGCGGGAATCCATGTCGATGAAGTCCACCACAATCACACCGGCAATGTTGCGCAGCCTCAATTGGCGGGCAATCTCGGTAGCCGCCTCACAGTTTGTCCACAGCACTGTCTCCCGAGAAGTGGCCGATTGGGTGAAGGAGCCCGAGTTAACATCAATTACCGTCAGGGCCTCGGTGGGCTCGATGATGATGTAGCCACCAGAGGGCAGATCCACCCGTGGCCGCAGCGCCTGCCGAATAACCGCGTTGACCCGAAAATACTCCAGAATGGGGGTGGGCTCGCGGTGGGCATCGACAACGACACCAGGGGGCATTTGGCCCTTGTTCCAGCCCTGCAGATAGCTACGGACTCGCTTCGCTCCTGCCGCAGAGTCGGTCACAATACGGTTCACATCGTCGGAGTAAACATCCCGCAGCACCCGCTGAATAAAGTCGTCATCCCGGTTGAGTAGCCCCGGCCCCCGTGCTGCCTGATACTGCTGTTGAATATCTTCCCAGAGTTTCTTCAATTGCTCCAGGTCGTCGATCATCGCTTCTTCGGACACACCTTCCGCTTCGGTGCGCACCAACAGGCCCATCTGCGGGGGTTTAATCAAAATGGCCAGCGACTTCAAACGGTTGCGTTCTTCTCGATCCTCGATGCGGCGGGACAGATGAACGCCTTTTCCGTAGGGTCGCAACACCAAATACCGCCCTGGAAAGGCCAAATCTCCGGTAAGCCTTGGCCCTTTGTTGCCGGTAGGCTCTTTCATCACCTGTACCAGCACCTTTTGCTGCGGCAAGACCAGCTCAGAAATCGAGGCATGACTTCGCTTGAGGCGCAGCGGGCCCAGGTCGCTGACGTGGATAAACCCATTGCGCTCTGCAGGGCCGATGTTGACGAAAGCGGCATCGATGCTGGGCAGAACGTTCTCGATGATTCCGACGTAAACGTCTCCCACTTGGTGAGCGCCGCTGGCGACGATCAGCTCCTGCACTTGATCTTCGGCGAAGACGGCTGCCACTCGATGTTGCTCGGCAATGACAATCTGCCTGGGCATTAACTTCCCTCCCCGCCCCAAGGGCACGCGGTTACGGGTTGAACCCTCATTCTGGCGAGGTGTTGTCCTTTTGCTGGGATCTGCTCAAGTTTCTTTAACCAGGATCGAGTCATCATGGGGCTGTCCATTACCCTCAGCTCTGCTTTGACGCTTGGCTTTGTTTCCTCTCCAATGGGTGAGGTGAGTTTAAGTGCATGTGAACTACCCAATGCTGGCTCTGGTGGGTACAGCGGGGGGCTTCTGCTGATTGGAAGGAAAACTCATCGGATGGGATGAATGGATTCGGTGAGGTTTGCATGGAGATTCATGGATGGGCTCAATCGATAGGCTCAGGGAGCAAGACGGCTCCGCCTCGGGAGATCGAACGCTGGCCCATTGCAGAACCCCAGTTGTGCGGCCCAGCCTGTTCGCGAAAGCGTCGCGTAGCGATAGTCCACAACAAGACAGGGTTTGCGCGCGGAAAGAAGCACCTTCTCAGGGTAAAATTTTCTGGTTAGATCTGGGCTAGGTCGAAGAGGCACACTTTTCTGTTGCACCTATCGACTCGACCCCATCACGCCTGTTACCTGCCCTGGGTACTGAGTTAAGAGTGTCTCCATTCCAGAATCCGGCCCAGCTTTTGCCTGCTGCTCACCCAGCCCTTGGTCAAGTTGATGCTTGGCGAGCCCCACAGCGGCAGGAGCCAGCAATAGCAGCATTATAGCGCTTGTGGGATCCCTCAGCCCAGACAGACCCTTAGCCCTTGGGTTGCTCCCAGAGGAAGTGCTCAATCTGGATCGGCTAGGGGGTTCTCCCACAACAGGCGCAGCCGCTTTGCCGTCTGTAGTGTCCAGTGGGGCAACCCCAATGACTCGGCCATTTGAACCAGATGGGTGGGCCGCAGGTAGGCACCGTCGTTGCGGCAACTGCCCCGGTAAAGGAGGCAAGCGCTGCCCTCGGGGGTCAGGCCCTGAAACTCTAGGTAGTACAGCAGGGCGCGGGCATTGAAGGGAGAGGACTTGCCAGACTTGGAGGTTTTTTCAATCCAGATTTCCTGCGCGTCTAGGATCTGGGTGACCCAGGCAGGCCAAGAGGACTCAGTCCCGCTGCCGTGAACGGCTTTGGGCAACTCGCAGCTCACCGTGAGCTGATATTCGGCGGCGTAAACGGCTGCGGTGGCCGAGGGATCCCGAAGGCTAATTTCTTGGACGGCTTGGATGGGGATCTCCGGGGGCAGCTGTTCGCTCAGAAGGGCGCGCAGTTTCTCAGGCGTCAGAGGACCCTCAGGCCGATCCAGCAGCTCCAGATCCAGGATTTCGCCATAGCCTTCCTGGCCGATGGGCAGAGCGTTGGCGTTGGCCAGGCGGGGCATGGGGTGGTAGCCGCCGCTGAAGGCCAGAGGTAACCCCGCTCGCCGACAGGCCCGTTCCCACAGGCGCATGAGATCCAGGTGGCCCAGCCAGCGCAGATCCCCGGTTTTGCCGTAGGTGATGCGGAAACGCTGGGCAGGTGGCTCCGGCTCCAGGGGATCCGGGGTGGGGGCGGGTTGGCTCTGCAGGGGTGGGACGGGTGGGGGCGGGATGACGATGTTGTGGCCGAAGCCGGGGCCGCAGATGCCGCAGGCGGAGCAGCCCTCGAAGGAGCAGTCTTCCACGGTGAGGGCTTCCAGGGCGCGGCGGTAGTCTTTTTGCAGCCATTTTTTGTCGATGCCGGTATCGATGTGATCCCAGGGCAAGGGATCCTCCAGGCCCAATTCCCGGATGGGGAGATGGGCGCAGAGGGCGACCGGGTCGGCGGCAGGATCCACCTCTTCGCCGCAGTAGGCCCTCACCCAGGCAGCATAGGCGGTGTCGATGCTTTCCCACCAGGCATCCATGCCGGCACCGGCCCGCCAAGCCCGCTCGATCATCTGTCCCAGGGAGCGATCCCCTTTGCCAATAAAGTCTTCCAGGATGCTGAAGCGGATATCGGTGAAGTGGGCCTTGACTCCCCGTAGCCGGCGCAGCTCCTTCTGCAGCAGGGTTTGCTTGCGCTGCACGTCGGCATAGTCTACCCGGTGCCACTGGAAGGGGGTGTGGGGCTTGGGGGTGAAGTTGGAGAGGGTGAGGGTAAACTCCACCCGCTTGCGGCCTACCGCAGCGCATTCTCGCTGCAACCTCTCGACGGTGCGGGCGATCCCCAGGACATCGGCGTCGGTCTCGCCGGGCAGGCCAATCATGAAATAGAGCTTGATTTTGTCCCAGCCCTCTTGGACGGCGGTGCGAATGCCGCGAATCAAGTCGGCATCAGTAAGGCCCTTGTTGATGATGTCCCGCAGCCTTTGGGTGCCAGCTTCGGGGGCAAAGGTGAGGCCGGAGCGGCGGGATCCCTTCATGATGGCGGCAATTTGCTCATCAAAGCGATCCACCCGCTGGCTGGGCAGGGAAAGGGCAATGTGTTCTCTGAGGAGACGGTTGTGCAGCTCCGCTCCCACCGCCGGCAGGGAAAGGTAGTCGGAGCAGCTAAGGGAGGAGAGGGAAAATTCGCTGTAGCCGGTCTTGCGCAAGCCCTGCACCACAGCCTCCACCACTGCTTCCGGATCCACATCCCGCGCTGGGCGGGTAAGCATTCCCGGCTGGCAAAATCGGCAGCCCCGTGTGCAGCCCCGCCGCACTTCCATCACCAGGCGGTCGTGGACGGTTTCCACCAAAGGCACCAGGCCGACGGAGTATTGGGGTTGAGGCAGGGCCACCCGACGGCGGATGCGCTCCGGCACCCCAGGCACGATGGGCCGCGGTGGGATCCCCTCGTAAAACTGGGGCACGTACACCCCCGGCACCTGGGCCAGCTCCAGCAAGACCTCTCGGCGGGGCTTGGACAGGGATCCGGCCAGCACTTGGCCAATTTCCGGCAGCACCTCTTCCCCATCTCCGAAGACGAAGAAATCGAAAAAGTCGGCAAAAGGCTCTGGGTTGGAGGTGGCGGTTGGCCCGCCGGCAAAGATCAGAGGGCACTCTTCCGGGGTAAAGGGCTGCCGCTCCCACCACTTGAGCGGGATCCCGGCCAGATCCAGCATCTCCAGAATGTTGGTGCCCCCCAGCTCGTAGGCCAGGCTGAAGCCAATGATATGGAAAGCGCGCAGAGGACGGCGGGATTCCACGGCAAAGAGGGGGATCCCCAACTGCCGCAGGCGGGCCGCCAGATCCGGGCCTGGCAAGTAGGTGCGGTCACACAGTTGATCCGGCTGAGCGTTGAGGATGTTGTAGAGGATGAGGTGGCCTAGGTTGGAAGCTCCCACCTCGTACAACTCTGGATAGCTCAGCACCCAACGCACCCGTGCCGAATCCCAAGGACGGTGGACGGCGCCAAACTCTTTGCCCAAGTAGCGGGCCGGCCGCTGAATCTCAGGGGTAAGCAGGCGATCCAGATCGATGGGACTCAGATGCGGTTCAGTTGCAGCCAGAGAGAGCATGGGGATCCGCCGAGACGTTAATACAGCCACTGATCTGACTCTAGCCGAACTTTTCCAGCAACCCAAACGAAGGGAGAAGCACTTTGCCCCTCTGAGCCCCTAGGTTACAGCCATATCCATTTTGAATGAGCCCGAGGAATGCTCCTCAACCCCTATTCTCGCAGCCAACGGGTGGTGCCATCTTTTTGATCGATGAGGGTGATGCCGAAGGCTTTCAACTGATCCCGAATGCGATCGGCTTCGGCAAAGTTTTTGGCCTTGCGGGCTGCCGAGCGCTGCGCGATCAGCTCCTCGATTTTTTTAAAGTTAAGTTCCCCATTTGTAGCTGCTTCTTTGGATCCCTCGAATTCAGAGAATGAGGGCCAACAGAATCCCAAAGTAGCCAAAATCTCCAGCAAGGCAGCGCTTTTTTGTTTGAGGGCCTGGGGCTCCAGATGGGTTTGGCCTTGATGGGTGAACAGGTTGTGTTCGCGGGTGAGTTCTTTGGCCAATTCAAAGGCGATAGCCAGCGCTTCAGGGGTGCCAAAATCATCGTCCATAGCAGCTTGAAAGGCTTGCATGGCCTCAGCATCAGGGGATCCCTTTTCTTCTTTGCAGAAGTGCTGGGCACAGTGGATCCCTTTCTGGAGGGTTTCCCAGCCACGGCTAGCCGCCTGCATGGCTGCCTCGGTGAGATCTATGGGGCTACGGTAGTGGGTCTGCAACAGAAACAGCCGCAAGGCCATGGGGTGATAGACGGCGAGGGCCTGTCGCAGGGTGGTGAAGTTGCCCAAAGATTTGGACATTTTCTCGCCGTTGATGTTGAGAAAGCCGTTGTGCATCCAGTATTTGGCCATCGGCTTGCCGGTGATCGGCTCCGATTGGGCCAGCTCATTTTCGTGGTGGGGGAAAATCAAATCTGCCCCGCCGGCGTGAATGTCGATGTGATCTCCCAGGGTCTCCCGCACCATGGCGGAACATTCGATGTGCCAGCCCGGTCGCCCCCAACCCCAAGGGGAGGCAAACCCCGGCTCAGAAGGGGGGGCCGCTTTCCAAAGGGCAAAGTCGAAGGGATCCTGTTTCTCAGCTCCCTCTTCTCCTACCCGGCCACTGGCTCCCGCCTCCATCTCCTCCAGTTTTCGACCGGATAGCTGGCCGTAATCCGGGAACTTGCGGACAGAGTAGTAAACAGAGTACTGAACAGAGGCGGGGGTCTCCGGCTTGTGCCCGGTTTGCCGGAGGGAAGACGGGTCGGTCTGGTGTCGAATGGGATCCCGTACCCGGTAGGCAAAGCCTTTGAGCTCCAAAGATTGGATCAACTGGAACATGGCTTGCAGCGATTGCGTTGCCCTCGGGTAGAGATCGGCCCGCTTGATGTTCAGGCGATCCATGTCCTGGAAATATTCGGCGATGAAGCGCTCCGCCACCGCTTGCATGGATTCGCCACGTTCCAACGCCCGCTTGAGGATCTTGTCGTCCACATCGGTAAAATTCTGCACATACTTCACTCGGTAGCCGCGCCACTCCAAGTAGCGACGCACCATGTCCCAAACCACGTAGGTACGCGCATGGCCGAGGTGGCAGAGGTCGTAAACCGTTACACCACAGACATACATCCGCACCAGGGGCTTCTCCTCCGCAACTGGAGCTGCAGATCCCTGGGAATTGCCGACGGAAACGGATTGAGATCCACCTGCTGCCAGCGGCTGAAACACTTCCTTGCGGCGAGTCAATGTGTTATAGACAACCAAATCCATGGGTATCCCTAGTTTGTAGTTTCAGCTACAGCAAAACAGGCTTTGTCTTCCAAAAAAAGACGATGGCGCACTTTGTCTTGAATCGGATGAGGCTCGACAAAATCTCAACGAGCCAAGGGCTGGAACCATTGTGGGGCAAGCATTGTGGCTGAAATTATCTGCCAAGACTTGTCTAGATTTGTTAACTACGGTACTCTAACCTGAGTGCGAGCCAGCCTGTTCATTAGCGAGCTCCACCCCGGCTTGAGTCACCCCTGGGGTGCTCGGTGCCAAGGGGCTTATGCCCCTCATTTTGACATCTTCTTCTCTTGCACTCTAGTGTCAGCCTGTTGGTGTGAGGATGCCTTTAAAACCCACTTTCCCCAATCCCCAAAACGGGGAGCTGGATTTCCGCGGTGCTGCCGTGAGCACCCTTTCCCCCCCACCCCCAAAGGACTCGGCAGGGATCCCTTCAGAACAGTCCTGGACTTCTGCGGATTCATCTGCCGAGGAAGCCTATCTTCTGGAGTGGGATCCAGCCCCTCTCTCTGGGCGGTCGAAGCCAAGATGGGTTGGTTTGGTCCTCTCTCTCAGCTTAACGGGCCTGGTATGGCTTCTGAAGCTGGAGGCGGATCCCTGCGCAGAAGCTGGGGAAGAGCAGCTGCCGGCCACCCCCAGGTGCCCAACCGAGCCTGAGACAGCCCATCCAGAGCCGGGGGATTCTGCTCCTGCGCGTCGGGGATATCCGGCTTGGGCCACTGGTCTTTTGCTGATGCTGGGCTTGGCCGGAGTCGCTACCCTACAGCAGCGACAGTTGAATCGCCCCCTGTCTCCGGCGGTAGAGCCGATCCCACCCTCTGTGCATACGCTATCTGGCGCTCTGCAGCAAAACTACGAGCGGAAAAAGGAGCAGCTGCGCCAAGCCTTCGCAGAAGGGCGAATCCCGACAGGAGAAGGGCCCAGAGGCATTCTGGAGCATGAAATTCAGCCGGGGGAAACCCTCTGGCAACTGACCCAGATGTATCAGCTCGACGCGGCTGCCATCACCGTCTCCAATGGTATTCAGGCCAGTACTGAGCTGAAGCCGGGGCAAGTTCTCCTCATCCCCAGCCAGCCGGGATTGATCTACACCGTCAAGCAGGGAGACACACTGGAGGACATTGCCAACCGCTACCGAGTTCCCCAGCAGCGGATTATCGAAGCGACTCCTCTGGATCGCCCGGAATATCTGCGCATTGGCCAACGCCTGCTCATCCCCGGCGATGTGGGCGAGTTGATCCAGCGTCAGAAGGAGATGATCGCTGCCCAGAAAGCTCGCGAAGAGGAAGAGCGCCGCCAGCAAGAGGAGGAAGCCCAACGCCAAGCCGAAGCCCAAGCTCGATTACAGGCGGAGCAGCAACGCCGGGCCCAGCAAATGGAACAAGAACGGCAGGCCCTCTTGGCCGGTGGATCCCTGACCCACACAGTTGGAGCCGGTGACACCATCGAACGGATCGCCGCCCGCTATGGGGTAACTCAGCGATCCATTATTCAAGCCAACAACTTGCGCAATCCCCACTGGCTGCGCATTGGCCAACGCCTTACGATTCCGGCGCCGGGTACGCAGCCCACCCCTGCTCCTGCCCGACAGGCTCCGCCAGCGCCCCCTCCAGCCCCTCCCCAGCTTCGCAGCAGTGGGTTTATCTGGCCGGTCTCCGGGCAAATCACCTCTGGCTTTGGCTACCGTCGCGGTCGCCTTCATGCAGGGGTAGATATTCCTGGCCCCGTGGGATCCCCCATTGTAGCCGTTCAGGAGGGAGTGGTGATCTTCGCGGGGAATGCTGGGGATGGCTACGGCAATCGAGTGGACATTCGCCATCCCAACGGAATTGTTACTCGCTATGCCCACGGCCATCAGATTTACGTTTCCACAGGCCAGTACGTGCAGCAGGGGCAGACAATCATGAGCCGCGGCAGCACTGGCTGGAGCACAGGGCCGCATCTGCACTTTGAAGTCCGCCCCGGCGGGGGCGCGCCTGTGGATCCCCGGCCCTATCTGCCCTGATCCTGTCCCAAAGCGAGACTACACAGAACAGCCAGCCTGGCCATAAATTGCTAGCCTAAAAACAGCAAACTCCAGACCGTAGGAACACGCCGATGCAGTGGGTGAACGCGCTCTCCCAGCTCCCTTCCCTAGAAGCGGCTCTGCGGCAGGTGGTGGAGGAAGCCAAGGCCAAGCTTCAGGCGGCCCAGCTGAAAAGTGCCTTGAGTCGGCAGGTGCAGACGGTGGGATCCGGCAGCTTGCCGGGGCTGCTGACAGGGTATGTTCCCTCTCAGCCTCTGCGGCCCAACCTGGGGGTTTTGTTTGTGTCGGCGGCCTTTGCCAGCGAATACATCCGGGTGTTGCCATTGCTGTCGGAGCTGCTGGAGGTGGACGTTTTGATCGGCTGCTCCGGGGGTGGCATTGTGGGTGGCGGGCATGAAATTGAGGATGGCCCGGCTCTCTCCTTGTCTTTGGCGGTCATGCCGGAGGTGGTGCTGCATCCTTTTCATCTGCGGGGGAACCAATTGCCAGACTTGGATGCGGCTCCTTCTGCCTGGGTCGATTGTGTTGGGGTTTCGCCGCAGAGCAAGCCTCATTTTCTGCTCTTGGCCGATGGATTTTCCTCTGGCATCTCAGAGTTGCTGCAGGGGTTGGATTTCGCCTATCCGGGATCAGTCAAAGTGGGGGGATTGGCCAGTGGGGGCCGCGGCCCTCGGGGCAACGCCCTATTTTTGCTGGATGCGCGTACCTCCACACCTCGGCGGGAGCTGTATCGAGAGGGCACAGTGGGGCTAGCGCTCTACGGCAATGTGGTGCTGGATGCAGTGGTGGCCCAGGGGTGTCGCCCCATTGGGGATCCCTTGCGGGTGACGGAAGCAGAGGGGAATGTGATTCTTGGCTTGGAGGGTCGCCCTCCTCTAGCGGTTTTGCAGGACTTGGCAGAGCGGCTCAGTCCCGTGGATCAGCGATTGGCCCGCCACTCTCTCTTCATCGGCCTGCTGATGGATGAGTTCAAGTCGGAGCCGACGCCGGGAGATTTCCTCATTCGCGTAATCTTGGGCGTTGATCCGCGCGTGGGGGCGCTGGCCATCGGGGATCAGGTGCGCCCTGGCCAGACGGTGCAATTTCATCTGCGGGATGCCCAGACTTCGGCAGAAGATCTGCGTTGGGCCCTCAGCCGCTATTGTGCCGAGCGCAACTTGAGGCAAAGCCCCTCTCAACCGAGGCCGGAGCCTTGTGGGGCGTTGATGTTCTCCTGTTTGGGGCGAGGCAAGGGCCTGTACGGCACTCCCGATTTTGACTCGCAACGGTTTCGGGAATTGCTTGGAGAGCTGCCCTTGGGGGGGTTCTTTTGCAATGGTGAGATCGGCCCCGTTGGGGGATCCACCTTTTTACACGGCTACACTTCCTGCTTCGGGATCTTCCGGCCCGCCCACTAGGGGTGGATCCCTCGCCCTAAGAGCCGGCGAAATTGGATAGACTGGGGATCCCATGTCAACAGCTTGGTCAAGGATTTCTCATGCAGCTTCATCTCAGCGAGCCGCCACTCACTCAAGGGGAATGTGCCCTGGTTTATTGCTTTGCCGCTTCCGGCGGGAATGGCCGCTTTCCTCTGCCCCCTGAGATCGCCTCTTGGGATGAAAAGGCGTGGTCAGGGCTGGTGGCGGAAACCGTTCAGGAGCAGGGGTTTCAGGGGAAGCCGAATAGCAGTGTTGCCCTGCGCCTGACAGGAGAGATCCGCAAACTGGTGTTGGTGGGGCTAGGGGATCCCGCGGCCCTAACGCTAGAAGCCCTACGACGGGCCACAGCCAACGGCCTGCGCCAGGCTCACAGCTTAAAAGCCAAGCAGGTGATGCTGTCTTTGCCGGAGACGGGGTTGGATCGGGTGCGTGGGGTTCAGGCGGTGGCCGAAGCCTGCCTACTGGTGGCGCACCGGGACAATCGGTTTAAATCTTCAGCCAAAGGGGAAGAGGAAAACAGCTTTTCTGTGCAGGAAGTAACTCTCTTGGTGCCGGGGTTGGCCCAGGCCCGTTCTGACTACGAGGCCGCGCTGCGGCGGGCCATTGAGATGGCGGCAGGAACCATCTTGGCTCGGGAATTGGTGGCTGCCCCCGCCAACATTGTGACTCCTCTTGCCCTGGCCGATACCGCCCGCCAACTGGCCCAGGAATATGGTCTAGAGGTGGAGATTTTGGGACAGGAAGAATGCGAGGCTCTGGGGATGGGGGCTTTTTTGGGTGTGGCCAAAGCCTCTGACCTGCCGCCCCAGTTCATTCACCTCACCTACAAGCCGCCACAAGGGGATCCTGTTACCAAATTGGCCCTGGTGGGCAAGGGGCTGACCTTTGATTCCGGTGGGCTGAACATCAAAACCGACTCCCGCAGCATCGCCATGATGAAAACCGACATGGGGGGAGCAGCGGCAGTTTTGGGAGCTGCACGGGCCCTAGCCGCCCTCAAGCCGCAAGTGGAGCTGCACTTCATCGTCGCTGCCACGGAAAACATGATCAGCGGCCATGCCATCCACCCAGGGGATATCCTCACCGCTTCTAACCAGAAGACCATTGAGGTCAACAACACCGATGCAGAAGGCCGCCTCACCTTGGCAGATGCCCTGGTGTTTGCGGAAAAGCTGGGCGTTGATGCCATCCTCGATCTGGCTACCCTGACCGGTGCCTGTGTGATTGCCCTGGGGGAAGAAATTGCCGGCTTGTTCACCCCGGATGAGACGCTGGCCCAGGAGCTACAGCAGGCTGCCAATCTTTCCGGCGAAAAAATCTGGCGCCTGCCGCTGGAGGAAGGCTACTTCGAGGGTCTCAGCTCCATTGTGGCCGACATGAAAAACACCGGCCCCCGCTCAGGGGGATCCATCACCGCTGCCCTGTTCCTGAAGCAGTTTGTGGAGAAAACCCCTTGGGCCCACCTGGATATAGCAGGCCCCGTTTGGACAGAGAAGGATGCAGGCTACAACAACAAAGGGGCCACCGGTTATGGGGTGCGCACCCTGGTGGAGTGGGTCTTGGCGCGGCAAGCCGCAGCAGCTTGCTCATAACCCCGCCTTTCTGGACGTTGGGCCTTGAAAAAGCATCTACTGAGGGAGGAGCCAAGGGCTGCTTGGCTGGAGCTGTCCGATCCCTAAAATAGGCTTAAAAAAGAGTCTAGGTATTGAGTAGCACTTTGCAAGGCTTCCCCTCTGAGAATAGGATCCCTGCATTAAAGTAGCCGGCACAAGGCCCCCTGCGCGGGATCCTCCCATGAAAGACCTTTACCGCGAGCTGGAATTACAGCCCAATGCAACTTTAGAAGAAATTAAATCTCTATCGGAATAAAACAAGAGGAAGCTAAAATTGATCATACCTTTGCCACCAAAAGTGACACTATACTGGGTGCCCTCTCGCTTTTAGTCCTGAGCTTGTTCATTGGTGCCTTAAGTAGCTCAATCGGGCTTGTGCTCTTTCTAATCTCAGTTATTAGTCTTTTTATGGCCATTTTTGATAAAGGATATAGCAAGTCGCAAGTTGAGAGCGCTAAGAAGCTACAGGAAGAGGCAAAATCAGTAATAGCCCAGATAGAGAAAGATAGGAACTCGAAGCTTTCCCAGCTTGAGCTTCACTGTAGAAGTAGGATCGATCATTTTAAAGCTGTCCCTATCGAATCTATATCCCCATTTTATAAGTGGGCTGAGTGGGGAGGATCAGCTATTTTTGCTAACTGCAATGAAGGAAAAGGCAGATGCTAAAAGCCTAGAAGAAAACTTGAAGATAGCGGCTGGAGTTGCTGTGGGTATTGGCATACTAGCCGCCTTATTTGGGCTGGGAGGTGGATTTCACCCATTCTGAATCTCAAGAAGAGGCAAAACATTGCTTCATTTCCTGCAGCACCTGGGCATCTTGAGAGGCCGTTCTCGCGCCCGCTTGAGCAGCCCAGCACTTAAGACTCTCGATTTGGTCGCGGGCAATCGAGGCCAAAGGCACGGTTTCGCGGATGGCCTGCAGGATATCTTCTTGGGTAAAGTCCCGCCGAGTGCTGCTGCCACTGCCCCCAAAGGCGTTGTACATGGCATCTACGATGGCTTGCTCGATCTCGGCCCCGCTGAAGTCCTGAGCTGTGGCTGCCAAGGCTTCCAGGTCGAACTCCCGCAGGCGGCTGGGGCGCAACCGCTGCAAATGCACCCGGAAGATCTCTTTGCGCTCAGCCTGGGTGGGCAGGTTCAAGAAGAAAATCTCGTCAAAGCGGCCCTTGCGCAACAGCTCTGGCGGCAGCAGAGGCACGTTGTTGGCAGTGGCCACAATGAAAACGGGGCTGGTCTTCTCCTGCATCCAGGTAATCAGGCTGCCAAACACCCGGCGGCTGGTACCAGAATCTCCATCGGCACTGCTGGTGATGTTGCCAAAGGCTTTGTCGATCTCGTCGATCCAAAGCACGCAGGGGGCCATCGCCTCCGCCAGTTGGATCATCTGCCGCACCCGGCTTTCCGACTCGCCGACGATGCCGGCAAACAGCCGCCCGGCATCCAACCTCAGCAGGGGCAGCCGCCACTCATTGGCGATGGTCTTGGCGGAGAGGGATTTGCCGGTGCCCTGGATCCCGACCAGCAGCACGCCCTTGGGGTTGGGCAGGCCATAGCGACGCGCCTCTTCGGTAAAGGCTTCCTGGCGCACCCGCACCCAGGCCTTGAGATTATCTAGGCCCCCCACGCTTTTGAGGGTCTCGCGGGCGGTGAAAAACTCCAGGATGCCGGTTTGGCGGATGGCCTGCTTTTTTTCCTCTAGCACCAGGTCGATATCGGCTTCGTTGACCTCCTGCTTGGCGGCCAAAGCGCGGGCCAAAACGCGGCGAATACGTTCTCGGCTCAGCCCTTGACAAGCTTTGACCAGTTGCTCGCGGGCCAGAGGGGTGAGCTTGAGTTTATCTGGGGCCACGTAGAGCTGGATGAGGCGGCTGATCTCTTCGCTATTGGGCAAGGGAATATCGACGACGGTGACCTCCTCTGCCAGGTCGCTGGGCACTTCCAGGGTGTGGCTGAGCAGGATCAGCATCTTGCGGGTGCGTTTTAGCTCGCGGCTGAGGTTTTTCAGCTCCCGGATGATGGGAGCGTTTTTGTCGCTGGTGGCGTTGCGCAACACAAAGTGCAGATCCCGCAGCACAAACAGGGTGTCCTCGTTGGGGGCAGAGCGCCACACCCGCCCCAGAGCTGCCATGATGGAGCCCCGATCCTCGCCTGTATCTTGCCAGCCCCGCACCAAGTCCCAGAACAACAATTGCCGCGGTGGGTCTGTCCGTCTGGCTACTTGGGTTAGCACGGCATCGGCAGGCTCTTCTTCTGGAGAGACCAAGTAAACCAGGGGGTAGCGGGCCCGGATCATCAAATCCAGCTCTGTCACCAGCCCTGCTTGCAGCTCCGCCGGGATCTCGACCAGGGCAGGATCCCTGCTGTCTGGATTTGTTTTTCTTGCGGCTTCTGTCATCGCCTCTGGAGTTTAGAACATCCTTACTTCATCTTCCTCTCACTTGTTCAGAAACCATTTGGATTGGAACAGCCAATAAGCAGCAAAATGCTCACGGTTGAGCTTCACGGTTGATCTTTAGGATAGGGCAGGGATCCCTTGCAGTTCGGCCAGCATGGTGCGGGCTGTCTGGGTGGGATCGGCAGCTTCCATCAAAGCCCGCACCACAGCTACACGGGTGGCCCCAGCTCGACGCACCTCGGGCAGGTTGTGGGGATCGATGCCGCCGATGGCAAACCAGGGCAGGTGGGCTTTCTCGGCAGCCAGGCGCACGTACTCCAAGCCGGCAGGGGGTTTCTCCGCTTTGGTGGGGGTGGGGTAAACGGGGCCGACGCCAATGTAGTCCACGTCGCTGTTCAGGGCTTGGGCCAGCTCTTCGGCGTTGGTGGTGGACAGGCCAATGAGCCGCTGGGATCCCAGGAGGTGCCGAGCTTGGGCGACCGGCAGATCCGTCTGGCCCAGGTGAACCCCATCAGCCTGGCTGACCAGAGCCAAGTCCACCCGGTCGTTGACGATCATCAGCGCCTGGTAGCGGTCGCACAGCTGCCGCAGCTGTTTGAGATCCCGCAGCATCTCGCCGTCGGGGAGGTTTTTGCGGCGATATTGCACCAGGGTCACCCCGCCCCGCAGGGATTTTTCCACCACCTCTAGCCAGTGGGGCACAGGGCTGGTCACCAAATAAAGATGGGCTGCCAGGAGACGCTGCCGCAGGGATCCGCCCAGCAGTTCACTTTCCAAGACGTAGAGCCGATAGCGCATGTCTTTGGCCAGCTTGGCCAGGCCAGGGGCCACCCAGTGGTGGGATTCGGCCAACTTGCCGTATTCTTCTAACACCCGCAGGGCTTCTTGCACACGGCTGCAATTGGCTTGCAAGAGATGGCGGAGATCCCGCCGTTGCTCCTCTTGGGGGTGGGAGATCTGGGTGCCTGGATCGGCGGGGGTATCGCGGGCCAAACGCAGGGGATCGCTGTGCCAGCGGGCTAGGGCTTGGCGCATGGCCTTGCATTCGGCAGAGAGCTCTCCCTCTTCCAGGCCGAAACGAAACCATTCTTCCAATACCCGTAGTCCTTCACGAGCTCGATCGAGGTTGGCATCCAGAATACGGGCGACGGCCTGGGGTTTCATGTTCCCTATACGTGGGAAGAGAGTTGCTTAATTTTTACCAAAAAAATGCGCCTAAAGCCCCGTCCTACCCTTAGCCGGAAGCAAGTCAGTAGGGTGGAGAGTAGTCAATTCACTGTAAATCACTGTAAATCGGAATGGTTTCCCTGAGGCTGTCCTTGGCCCTGAGGAGAAAGAGGGTGATGCCATAAGGCGTTAAGAAAGGCTTGCTGCGGCGTGTGTCCCCAGGCAAAAGCCCGTGGGCCAGCCCCTTCCGGAAGGTAGGCCCAAGCATAGCGCTCGCAGGCGGGAAAGTAGCGGATCTCCCACCAAGTTCCCCCTACAGGCACATCTTTCACTGCCCGCAAGAAAGGGCCGCGATGGCGGGCGAGGCGCTCTTCCACAAAATAGGGGCCTTCCAGCTGAAGGGCTTCTACCGCTGCAATCAGTTCGGCTCGTTGTCGCTCATTTCGGATCATCTCCCGGGTTCCCCTCTTGGATTGGCTCTATTCTATGAGGAGATTTCTGGTGAGCTGGGGGATCCCTCTTGATTCAGCCCAGATTGCGCCTACGGCAAGCTGTGGAAACCCAATGGAATCCAACGAATCCACCGCAGGTGCTGTGTCTGAGCAATGGACACGGGGAAGATGAGGTGGGCAGTCGCCTTGCTGTTGCCCTAGTCCAACTGGGGATCCCGGTGCAAGCCTTGCCGATTGTGGGAGAAGGGACAGCCTACCAACGCCAAGGGATCCCCCTGCTGCCCATTGCCCAGGTGATGCCGTCGGGGGGGTTTATTTATCAGGATTGGCGGCAGTTGTGGCGGGATTTGCGGGCCGGTTTGCTGGGGCTGACGGGGCGGCAATTGGCGTTGGTTCGGCGGGCAGCAGCCCAGAGGAACCTGGTGCTGGCCGTGGGGGATATTGTGCCCTTGCTGATGGCATGGTGGAGTGGGATCCCCTACGTCTTTGTGGGCACGGCCAAGTCGGACTATTACTGGCGAGATGAACGGGGGCCCTACCGACGCCCCTGGATCCCTTTTGGGCAGCCGATTTCCGATTACCTGCCCTGGGAGCGCTGGCTGATGGCCCACCGACGCTGCCTGGGTTCTTTTTTGCGGGATGAGCTGACGACTACAGCTTTGCAAAAACGGGGCCTGAGGGCCTTCTACCTGGGCAACCCGATGATGGATGGCCTAGAGCCACGCGGGACATTGCCTTTGGATCCCCACCGACCGGCCTTGCTGCTCTTGCCCGGATCCCGTCCGCCGGAAGCCTATCGCAACTGGGCTCTGATGATGCAGGTGGTGGAGCGGCTCCCAAAGGAGCTGCAAGTCTATGCTGCCCTCAGCCCCAACCTGGAGCGAGACCCGCTTCAGGCTCGGATCCCATCTCAGCGCAGCGATGTACTTCTGGTTTGGGGGGACTTCGGGGCCTGTGCCCAACGAGCAACAGTGGTGCTGGCCATGGCGGGAACGGCTACCGAGCAATGTGTGGGCTTGGGAAAACCGGTGGTGACCCTGCCGGGAGAGGGACCGCAGTTTACCCCGCGCTTTGCCGAAGCACAGACTCGTCTTTTGGGATCCGCCGTCCACCTGACCTCAGTGGAGCAGGCTCCCGCCGTGGTTGGCCGGATTCTGGAACGCCTGGCCGCCGATCCCAACTACGCGGCTGAGTTGCGGGCCCATGGACGCCGCCGCATGGGATCCCCAGGGGCCGCCCGGCGCATTGCCGCTCAACTTCGAGATTGGCTCAAGCCAGCCGGCCCGGTTTTGGAACCGTTCGAGCCAGGTATATCGTGAAATAGAGAACGAGCGATTCAAAAGCCTGACTGATTTCCGTTGGATCCAGTTTTCCGTTTTATTTAGCATTTAATGATGTCAAACCTTTTGGGGTTGGAGAGCAGTTGGTGGATCCCTTGCTATGGGTGGGCGGGAACAGCTTTGGCCATTCCCTGGGCAACGGGGTGGGTCAAGGGCAGTGGCCCGCGCCCGGCAGCTTACCTCAACATCCTTCTGACTTTTGCCGCCTTTGCCCATGGCCTTTGGCTGTTGCGGCAGGTTTGGGGTCGGGATCCCCAGATCCTGAACTACCCCTGGTTTCGGGTGGCCGATTTGGATTTGACTCTGTCTTTGGAGATCTCGCCTCTGACAATGGGGGCCGTCGTCTGGATCAGCGGTTTGAGCCTGCTGGCCCAGATCTATGCGCTGGGGTATTTGGATAGGGACTGGGGCCTGGGTCGCTTTGCCGCTCTAATGGGCTTTTTCGAGGGGGGAATGACAGGGATCGCCCTCAGCGACTCGCTGTTTTTCAGCTATGCCCTGCTGGAGATGCTCACCCTTTCCACCTATTTGCTGGTGGGCTTTTGGTACGCCCAGCCTCTGGTGGTGACAGCGGCGCGGGATGCGTTTTTAACCAAGCGGGTAGGGGATCTGTTGCTGCTGATGGGGGTGGTGGCAATTTCCAACTTTTCTGGGGCCTTGACCTTTTCCGGCCTGCGGGACTGGGCGGCTACGACTAGCTTGGATCCGGCTTGGGCGGCTTTGATGGGGTTGGCTTTGATTGCAGGGCCTTTGGGGAAATGCGCCCAGTTTCCGCTGCACCTGTGGCTGGATGAGGCGATGGAAGCGCCCAACCCGGCCTCGATCCTGCGCAATTCGGCAGTGGTGGCCTGCGGGGCTTTTGTGCTGATTAAGCTGCAGCCGCTCTTGGCCCTGTCGCCAGTTACAGATGGGGTCTTGGTGGTCATCGGCACGATCACAGCCCTGGGCGGATCCCTGGTGGCCTTGGCGCAAATTGACCTCAAGCGCACCTTTTCCTATTCCACCAGCGCCTACTTGGGGTTGGTGTTTATGGCAGTGGGGATGCAGCAGCCGGATTTGGCCCTGGAGCTGCTGCTCATGCACGGCTTGGCTAAGGCGCTGCTGTTTATGGGGGTGGGATCCCTCATCTACACCACCTCTACCCAAGATTTGACAGAGCTGGGGGGCCTGCGCAGCCGCATGCCGGCCACGGTGGCCGCTTTTGCGGTGGGATCCCTGGGGATGGTGGCTCTGCTGCCCCTAGGGTGCTTTTGGACGCTGACCCGCCTGGCGCTGGTCTACAGCGGGGTGCAGCCGGCCCTGGTGGGGGTGCTGCTGCTGGTGAATGGGCTGACGGCTCTCAACCTGGCGCGGGTGTTTGGCCTGGTCTTTTTGGGATCCCCTCAACCCAAAACCCGCCGGGCCCCTGAGGTGGGCTGGCTGATGGCTCTGCCCATGGGCATCCTGACGGTGCAAACCTTGCTCATGCCCTGGCTGTTGGGGCGCTGGGGGCTCTATCCCGACTGGAACCCGCAGCTGAGGTGGATGGCGGCTCTGCTGACGGCTGCTGGGCTGGTGGGGGCAGCCATTGGCGGCTGGCTGTACTGGGGGGACCAACGGAGGGTATATCTGCCCTGGCCGGAGTTGCAGGATCTGCTGGCCCACGACTTTTACACGGGGCACCTCTACCAAGCCCTGGTGGTGCAACCGGTCAGCGCCCTCTCCCGCGGATTGGAGTGGCTGGATCGCAACGGAGTGGACGGCTTGGTGAACGGGGTGAGCCTGGCCTTTTTCTTCAGCGGCGAAGCCCTCAAGTACACCCTGTCGGGGCGGATGCAACTCTATGTGCTGGTGATTGTCATCGGGATGGTGTTGGTTACAGCTTGGCTACTGCGTTCGCCCCATTTGGGGTTGGCCTATTGATGGGAGAGAGCCATGTTGAGCCTTTTGATTGGGATCCCGTTGTTGGGGAGCATCTTGATTGGGTTGATTCCCGAGCAGGCGGGGAAGGGCTTGCACCGGGCTTTGGCCTTGGGGTTTGGGTGGGTTTTGTTTGGCCTGAGCGCGGGGCTGTTGCTGATCTTTGACCCCCACCTTGGATCCCTGCAATTGGCGGAAAGGATGGCCTGGATCCCCCAGTTGGGCTTGGTTTATGAGGTGGGAGTGGATGGGATCTCTCTGCCTTTGGTGGTGATGACCGGGCTACTGGTGTTGATGGCTATTTGGGCCAGCGGCCAGGTGGAGCGGCCCCGCCTCTACTACAGCTTGGTGCTTATGCTGGCGGCAGCGGTGGCCGGAGCTTTTTTGGCTCAGAATTTGCTGCTGTTTTTCCTGTTCTATGAAGTGGAGCTGATCCCCCTGTATTTGCTCATCGCCATCTGGGGAGGGCCGCGCCGCACCTATGCCGCCACCAAGTTTTTGGTTTACACCGCTCTGTCGGGGATCCTCCTCTTGATTGGCTTTTTCGGCCTCAGTTGGCTGAGCGATGCCCACAGCTTTACCTACACCGTCCTGCAGGCCCACCCTTTACCTCGGCTGTCGCAGATCCTTTTGCTCATTCCCATTCTGCTGGGCCTGGCCATCAAGATCCCCTTGGTGCCCTTCCACACCTGGTTGCCGGATGCCCATGTGGAGGCTTCCACCCCCATTTCCGTGTTGCTGGCGGGTTTGCTTTTGAAGTTGGGCACCTACGGCCTGGTGCGCTTTGGCCTGCAGCTCTTGCCGGATGCCTGGGATCAAGCCGGGCCTTGGCTGGCCGGTTGGGCGGTGGTTAACGTGCTCTATGGATCCCTGAACGCCTTGGTGCAGCAGGATATGAAAAAGCTGGTGGCCTACAGCTCCATTGCCCACATGGGCTACATCCTCTTGGCTGTAGCAGCAGCCACTCCCCTCTCCCTGGTGGGATCCATCTTTCAGATGGTCAGCCACGGCCTGATCTCGGCGCTACTGTTTCTACTGGTGGGAGCCGTCTATGCCAACACCGGCACACGGGATCTGAGGTTGTTGCAAGGGTTGCTCAACCCAGAGCGGGGCTTGCCGTTGATTGGCAGCTTGATGGTGCTAGGGGTGATGGCCAGTGGCGGCACACCGGGCATGGTGGGCTTTATAGCTGAGTTCACCCTCTTTCGGGGCAGCTTTGCCGTCTTTCCCCTGCAAACGCTCCTGTGCATGGTGGGGACGGGATTGACGGCGGCCTATTTTCTGCTGATGGTGAACCGTGTCTTTTTTGGGCGCCTCTCGCAAGTGGCCATAGCCATGCAACGCCACGCCACTGAAGAGCGCCTGCCTGCTGTTGTTTTGGCAACGCTGGTGGTGTTACTGGGCCTGCAGCCTAGCTGGGCAACCCGCTGGGTGGAGTCCACCACCTTGGCCTTGGCCAAGGCTAACCTAGCTGGTGTTGCAGGACTGGTCACTGCCTTTCAGTTTGGGTTGTCTTCCTTTTGATGATTTGATGAGATCGACGGAGTTTCTTTTGCTCCCATGACTGCCACTCTTGCTCCTGCTCCTTCCTGCTTCTTTCTGGCCGGCTTATCTCCTCTGGAGCAACTGCAACTGGCTCCTATTGTCCAGCGCCTAGAGGCAGGGGGAGCCCTTGTGCCGGATGCCCCTGCCAATCGCCTAGAGGTCATTGGCATCCTGCATAGCTACGGCGAGGTGCTGGATGCCTATTCGCGCAATTTGATCTTTATTGCCGACCACCAATTTTTGGAGCTTTTTCCGGCGTTTAAGTATTTCAACGGCGAGATTACCCTGGGCAAATGGCTGCGCTACCTGTGGCATGACCGCATCAACTACGAGTTTGCCGAATACTGCATGAAGGCTATGCTCTGGCATGGGGGAGGGGGGCTAGACCGCTACCTGGATACCCCTGAATTTGTCGAGCGGGCCAAGAGAGCCATCCGGGCCAAAATCCGCTTCAATCCCTTCTTGCAGGGCTTGGGGATCCTGTTTCCCGACTTTGCTCTAGAACAGGTGCGCATGCTGGCTATGTACAGCGGCTTGGGCCAGTTTTGGCGGGTGATGAGCGATATTTTCCTGGCGCTGGCCAAGCGCTCTGAGACAGAACCCCACCTCACCATTCCCGACGTGGTGGCTCACATCCAGCAGGGGTTGGTGGCAGCTGCCGACAAGCCTATCACCTACGCTCCCTGCATCTGGGGCCGCCGCTACGAGATCATCCCTCTCTCGGCGGGTCTGACTTTCCTATCAGATACGGCTATCCCCTATGTGGAAGCGGTGTTTTTCCGCTCCTTTCCCTTTATGGGCACGGTTTCCTACAACGCCCAGGCCCACCAGATCCCGGCTGAGCAGGCTGACTTTGCCTACGGCGCCCTCTACGCCGATCCGCTGCCGGTAGGCAGCGCTGGGATCCCGCCTACCCTGTTGATGCAGGACATGATGCGCCACCTGCCCCCTCGCTTGCGAGAGCACTACCGCCGCCAGCCTCGCGGGGATGATGACCTGCGGGTGAAAATCTGCCTTAGCTTCCAAAAGGCCATGTTCTGTGTTACCACTGCCGCCCTGCGGGCTCTTGCCCCCTTCCCTCTGGAAACTCAGGATCCCCAGCAGCAGTTGGCCAACCGCAAGTTTCTGGCTCCTTGGCTGCAGCGCCTGCTGGGATCCCGTCTGTTAAAGGTGCAGGAAGAAAGGGTTGAGGCCTAGCTGAGCTGGGAACTGCTACTTTTGGTTACTGGAAGGGGGATCCCCTTTTCGGATACAATATCTGCGCCCAGTTGAGCAATGGGGTGGCGTAGCCAAGTGGTAAGGCAGAGGTCTGCAAAACCTCTATGCGCCAGTTCGAATCTGGCCGCCACCTTTTAAACCTTACTTGCATCCCAAGCAGGGCAAGCATGAAAGACAAGCTGATATTGATGATCCCCGGCCCCACTCCCGTTCCCGAGAGTGCGCTGCTGGCGATGGCACGGGGGCCCATCGAGCACCGCAGCAAAGAGTTCACCGCCACTTTGGAAGAGGTCACCGATGGGTTGCGCTGGCTGCACCAAACCACCTCCGATGTGTTTGTCTTTTCCGCCAGTGGCACCGGCGCTATGGAAGCCGGGATCCTCAACACCCTCAGCCCTGGGGATCGGGTTTTGGTGGGGGTGAACGGCAAGTTTGGGGAGCGCTGGGCGGAAATGTCCGAGCAGTTTGGCCTTCAGTGTGAGCGGGTGGAAACCCCCTGGGGGATCCCTTACCCCGTCGAGATCTTCCAAGAAAAGCTGGCTGCCGACCGGGAAAAAACCATCAAAGCCGTCATCCTCACCCACTCGGAGACTTCCAGCGGCGTAGCCAACGATGTCCAAGCCATTGCTGCTGCTGCCCGCGAGCACGGGGAAGCCCTCGTCCTGGTGGATGGGGTCACCAGCGTGGGGGCAATGCCGGTGTTAATGGACGAATGGGGCTTGGATGTGGTGGCCTCGGGATCCCAGAAGGGCTATATGATCCCACCAGGGCTGGGATTTGTGGCCGTCAGCCCGCGGGCCATGGCCGCTACGGAGCGCTCTAGGTTTCCCAAGTACTACTGGAGCTTTAAGCTGGCGCAAAAGGCCCTGCGCCAAGGCACCACTCCCTTTACACCGGCGGTGAACCTGTTTTACGCCCTGCAGGTTACCCTGCGCATGATGCGCGCAGAAGGGTTGGAAGCCATCTACCGGCGTCATGCCAAGCTGGCCCAGGCCACCCGTGCTGGCGTCAAGGCTCTGGGGCTAAAGCTCTTGGTTGATCCAGAGTCAGCGGCCAGTCCTTCGGTAACAGCTGTACTCGCTCCCGAAGGGATCAACGCTGACACCATCCGCAGCACCTTGAAGAAACACTTCGACATCGCCCTTGCCGCTGGACAAGACCACCTCAAGGGCAAAATCTTCCGCATTGGCCATTTGGGCTTTGTGAGTGACCGCGATGTGCTGATGACCTTGGCTGCTCTGGAGTCAGCTTTACACACCGTGGGCTACAGCGACTTCACCCCAGGGGCGGGAACTCGCGCCGCCGAGGAAGTATTGGCCCACGGCTTCTGAGCCCCCAGCTCAGTAGTCTTTGACCCATAGCACTGACCCTTGCCCCTGGCTACAATGGGGGGACATGCTTAATAAAACTTCAGAACCCAAGGGTGGCTATGGTTGTCAGCTTGGAACGGGATCCCTGCGTGGTGCCTTCTGCTGGGGAGTTGCGGCAGGTGCTACAGGGGGTTGGCCCTCGTTCTTGTCCCTTGCAGTACAACTTTCACCTACACACTCGTTGTTCGGATGGGCAGATGGATCCCGTGGATCTGGCGGAGCAGGCGCGCCGGCACGGCCTCAAGGGCCTAGCCATCACCGATCACCACACCCTGAAGGGCTACGAGCGAGCCCGCGCCCACCTGGATCGTCCCGACGACCCCATCCTGTGGCCGGGGATCGAGATCACCGCAAACCTGTTGGGCTGTGAAGTGCATATTCTCGGCTACGGCTTCGATCCCACCGATGGTGTCCTGGATCCCTTTACCCAAGGGGAGCAGGTTCCCGGCTTGCCCGCCGCCGACGCGATCCAGGCCATTCAAGCGGCAGGAGGCTTGGCGGTGTTGGCCCATCCCTTTCGCTATTGCCTGCCTGCAGAGGAAATCGTCCCAGCAGCAGCGGAGTTGGGAATAGATGGCCTTGAGGTCTACTACGCCTACAAAAACCCGGAGATTTGGATCCCTAGCCCAGAAGTGACGGAGAAAGCGGAAGAGTTGGCCGAGGCCTACGGACTTTTGAAAACCTGCGGCACCGACTCTCACGGCCCCAGTATCCTGAGGCGGATTTGAGCCAGGCTACCCAGGTGGAGAACGGGCTGCTACGGGCGTGGATAGAGCAACTGTCCAAGCCGACGCAACTGCTCTGCAGTGCCCATGCACAACAGCAGATCCCCCGGCTGCAACAGGGTTTCTCCGCTGGGGCCACCAATCAACTGGCCATCCGCCCGTCGAATCGCCACCACTAAAGCTCCGGATCGGTTGCGCAAATCGGCTTTCCGTAGGGTTTGCCCGACATAAGGACATTCTTGGGCTGCCAGCTCGTACTCCTCTAGGTAAAAAGTGCGATCCCGACCGACAAGGATGCCATCCACAAAGTCCACAACCCGGGGGCGTAAGGCAGCCGCCGCCATGCGTTTTCCGCCCGTGATGTAGGGAGAAATGGCATGGGCAACGCCCGCCCGCTGCAGTTTTTGCAAAGCCTCCTCCGTATTGGCGCGGGCAATGGTGCGAATGCGGGGGTTCAGGGTGCGGGCCGACAAGACCACGTACAGGTTCTCGGCATCGGAAGATAGGGCGGCAATCAGTCCCTCCGCCTGTTGCACCCGCGCTTCCAGCAAAGTGGCATCCAGAGTACTATCCCCCTGGAGAGCCACATATCCCAGCTCTTGAGCCACCTGAATCGCCTCAGCAGACTGATCGATCACCAAAAATGGCACCCCTTCTGCTCGAAACTCTTGGGCCACCTGCCGGCCAATGCGCCCGAAACCGCAAATGATGTAGTGGTTGTTCAGCGCTTCCATCTGTTTCTTCCATTTCCGTTGCCGGATCCCTTCCTGAAAATGTCCCTGGATGAGGGCCTCTGTAAAGCGATTCACCATGAACCCAATGCTCAAGACCCCCATCAGGATCAAGGCCACCGTAAATAAACGCCCCCGCTCCCCCAGCGGCCCCACCTCCATGAAGCCCACGGTGGTTAGGGTGATAACGGTCATGTAAAAAGCTTCCACCCAAGGCCACTGCTCCACCCCGTGGTACCAGAGGGTGCCGATCAGCACCACACACACCAATGCCCCCACACCCAAGCCGAGGTCTCGCCGGATCCCGGGATCCCTTTTGGCAGCCTGGAAGAGGGGACGAGCAGAAGCCATAGAGCCCAGCCAGATCTAGCCCAGGAAAAGGAAGCAAGAACTAGAATGGGGAAGAACCTGTTGTTGATCGGTAACCAGTGGAGTGCGGATGCCTGAGTACATCAAGGTGGAATATCGGATCGGCAAAGATGGACGGGTCGCCGAGACCGTACTGAATGGTTCTGGCTCCAGTTGTACCCTAGCTACCGCCGGCTTGGAATCAGCTCTTGGAACTGTGCAGAACCGGGAGCTCTTGCCGGAGTTTCACCAACTGACTGAAATTGAGAGGGAGTCTGAGGTCTCCTTGAAGCAAACCTGCTGACCCCATATCCATTTGCTCAGGGTTCTCACCGTCTCCTCATTTTTTCTTTTTGCTTCCCTTCCCGGCCGTATTGCCGGCCCGTGCCGCTCCAACCGCAGCCTGAAACAGCCAAACAGCCAATGGAGCAGCGACAACCAAGATGATGCTGGTGGGGCCGACGCCAAAATCCGGCTCGCCAGAAGCCAACTCGAAAATTGAGCCAACAGCAGCAATGGCGCTGAGGCAGGAAACGGCCAAGAGCAGGTAACCTTTAACGCTGGTGGTCATAGAGAACCCGTTTGAGAACTACACTTGCGCAGTACAGGGCAAGCCGGTCGAATGCGTATTCATTCGCTAAAAAGCCCTCCCACTCCTGAGAGGGCTAACTTTTATGCTAAAGGCAGGGATCCCTGTCCAGCAAGGCAAAACCAAAAGTGGGATCCCTAGAAGTTCAGCACTTGGGGTGTGGATTTAGCCGTTCACGATGATCTTGCCGACCATTCCGGCCCCACGGTGGGGCGTGCAGTAGTAGGTGTACTCACCTGGAGGAACATCAACAAAAGCCGACTCCACCACCTGCTTAGGAGCAGTGAGCAGTGCCTTGTGGGAGAGCTTGGCGGCCAGAGCCGCATCTCCACCGGGCACCTTGTCGAAGACAACATTGTGGGGGTAGACCTTGTTGTTCACCCACTGAACGGTATCCCCTTGGTTGATGGTGAGAGAAGGCGGATCGTAGACCAACTGGGCCTTGTCAGATCCCATTTTGACAATGTAGGTCTCGGCAGCAGCAGGGTTGGACAAGAACGCCACAGCCAACCCCCCAACCACAAGGCTGAGCAGGATGAGCTGCAAACGCTTCACCAGGTTAAAAACTAGAGACATGGATTCCTCTCAAAACGCAACAGCAGTTATCCCAGACTTTGCGGCTCCGTTGTTCCCTTCCAGGTAGTGAAGAGAACCCAGCCAGGCGGATGGGCAGCAGGGACAGTTGAATTCCCAATGCTCATTATAAGAGGGCTCATCCCAGAATAGAGCAATGCCCAACTGCGGGGCGGCAACATCCATCCTTTACAGGGAGCCGCGGCAGACCGAACCCGCCAAACAGCACAGCTCTTCCAGAAACCTACGGCAACCCTGTTGCCAGGCAACCCGATGCGGCTGGATCCCCAACCACTTGGGGTAGAGCATCTTGGCAGTTGGCGAGCGTGCGCAGGGAACCGAGAGCCAGTTTTCCGGGTCGTCCTCATCTCTACCCAAAAGTGCTTCGCAAAGTTTCGCAAAGTAGAGATTCTTTTTCCGTGGGATCCCTTAAAGTCCAAGAGTGTCTTGCCTAACAAATCCGTAGGGTTGTCGATGCACAAGAAGGGCAAATCATCCTAATCTCAAAGAGCAGGTTCTTGGATGCTGCTGGTCGGTATTCCTTTGAGATTCCTCAATAACATCACCTGAAAGTCAGTTGGTTGTTCAGCCCTCACCAAAATAGGGAGTCTGTTAAGATGAGCGTACAGCGTTCACCCGTAGTTGGTCCAAGCAAGAGTCGGCTTGCAACAAGTTTAGAATCGACGGATCAGCGGCTTAACATTCAAATCTTGGCCCGGTGTATTGGCACTGCCTTGAACCTGGGCGCTCCTCTCAGGGTTGAAGTACACTACACCTCAAAAGTGCAGCAGTAAGGTTTTCTTACCAGGCCGATCTGGAGGCACAGCTTCATACTGCAGTTTTTACTTATCTGAGCCTGGAGTGAGTTTTTGGACTTCTTACTTCACTGTATAGCCATATAGCCACTGCTAGCTAAGACAACGCATCTAGCGTATGAGGAAACTCCTCTGGCTCTCTAGAAGAGAGGAGCGAGCGTAAGCCAATTTCTCGGCCAGAAGGTTGTATGGCAGTCGGCTACAGGGATCCCTGAACTTCCTGATCCTGAGATGCTTTGGGGATGAGTTACATTGCCATCGGCCAAACCCTTTGCCAGAGGTTGAAACTCTCTCCCTCTGAGGTGCGGGATCCAGAAACCCTTCTGCCCCGGAGGGCAGGGTGCTCTAAGTTGGCTTAACATTATTTCATGACCGGGCCTGGCCCTCACCTTGCCAAGGGCGGGTGGCCAATATCAGTGCCTAGGGATCCGGCTCAACTTCCTTCCCATTGCAGGCAAAACGACCATGGTAGGCATCTTCAAGCGCTTGTTCGGCTCGCGCGGCAAAGCTGCGGCCACGTCCTCACCGGAAACTGTTGCTAAGCCAACCCCAAAGAAAGCGAAAAACGACAATACTTTTTTTCTCGACCCAGATGAAGCCAAAACCCTTGGCAACATCGAGTATATGCGCACCCCCAGGATCGTGAAGCACACCTTCCAGGATTTCGGCAGCAAGGAGAAGGTGGAGGTGGTGGAGCAGGTCTCTTCCCTCAGCAAAGTTAAGTTGTCCACAGAGCAAGCCAAAACTCCTGAAACTGCTGCTGAGCAGGGATCCTCCGCTTCAAGCAGCAGCGGAGCAAGCCCACGCCGTCAGGGGGGATCGGACATGGATACCTTCCGCAATATGGCCCGCAGCCTGAGACGCAAATAGGCCAAATTCAGGTTGATCCCTGTCAGAGCCAACCAGAGGCTGGATCCCAGCTTTCCTCTTCGCAGCAGCGACAGGCGTGATACAACTGCTATCGAACCGGCTAATCTGCGACTGAACTGAGGAGGAGCAATGGCAATCAAGCGAGGCACCTTGGTGCGGGCTATCCGCGAGAAACTGGAGGGTAGCTTAGAAGCGCAGGCAAGCGATCCTTTTATTCCCAACTACGTTTTCGAGACCCCCGGAGAAGTCGTGGATATCAAAGGTGACTACCTGCAGATTAAGTTTGGGGCTGTTCCCACCCCTACGGTTTGGCTGCGGGCGGATCAGGTTCAGGAGATGGCGGGTTGAGTAGAAGCACGGAATGTTCCCCATCTGCATACCCCGTGATGGGGTGAAGGGGGATCCATGGCACTCCTGGCTGCTCCCAACCGTGAACAAATCCTGCAGCGTAGGCAGCTTTTGCGTCGGCAACGGCGCAGCCGATTCTGGCAGGGATCCTGGCGCCTGACCGGTTCGATGGCCCTCTTGGCGCTGCTGGTGCTGGGCCTACGGCAGCCCCACTGGCAAATTCGTCAGCCAGAACAGATTCAGGTAAAGGGTGCCCACTGGGTCGATCCCGCCTGGATACGGGCACAATTGCCCCTGCAGTATCCCCTCAACATTTGGCAGGTGCAACCGGCTGTTTTGGAAAGGGCTTTGCTGGGATCCCCGACCCGCCCCTCTCCCATCGAAAGCGTCCAGGTGCAGCGGCGGCTGCTGCCGGTGGGTGTCATCGTCCAGGTGCGGGAACGGCAACCTGTGGCGCGCGCGCGATGGGGCAACCAACTGGGCTGGGTGGATGTCCAGGGCAACTGGCTGTCTCCGGATCCCTACCGTTCCCCCGCGTCTTGGCCTGAGCTGGAGCTGCTGGGCTGGGAGAACCACACCCCAGACCAATGGGCGCTGTTGCTC
Source organism: Thermostichus sp. MS-CIW-23 (assembly GCF_054059455.1). NCBI lineage: Bacteria > Bacillati > Cyanobacteriota > Cyanophyceae > Thermostichales > Thermostichaceae > Thermostichus > Thermostichus sp. MS-CIW-23. The sequence goes on from NZ_JBSSCC010000001.1 coordinate 70,132, forward strand.
AAGGCTTTGCAGCAATCCGAAATCCAGATTAGGGCAGTGGATTGGCAATCTGGAGCGGGGATCACTCTGCATACTGAGCTGGGCAACGTCTACCTGGGGCCAATTTCCGACCGCTTGCCCTTGCAAATTCAGACCCTCAACCAAATGCGGGATCTGCGCCGCTACTGCGAGTGTACGCCCGACGACATCGTCCACATTGACCTGACCAGCCCCAGTGTGCCCACCTTGCAACTTACCCCCACGGCCACCCAGGAGCGCTGGAAAGACCTGCGAATGCCCTAGCTTTGCTATGAACCCGGTGCCGGCGGTGGAGGTGAACCAATTGTGGACAGCTTATCCCGGTCATCCGCCGGTGCTGCAAGGGCTGGATCTACGGGTCGAGGTTGGGCAACATCTGGGGGTGATCGGCCCCAATGGCGCGGGTAAAACTACCCTGTTCCTCACCCTCTGCGGCCTGTTGCCCCCCTGCTCTGGCCAGGTGAGTTTGTTTGGCCAGCCGCTGCGGCCCGGCCAGTTTCGCCCTGAGGTGGGGTTGGTGTTTCAGGATCCCAACGACCAACTGTTTGCCCCATCGGTGGCCGAAGATGTGGCCTTCGGACTGCGCAATTTGGCCCGTCCTGAGGCGGAGATTGCGGCTGCCGTTCAGGCCGCCCTGCAGATGACCGGCACCCTCCATTTGGCCGATCGTCCCCCCCATCACCTCTCTGGTGGGGAAAAGCGCATGGTCGCCATTGCCGGGATCCTGGCGATGAAACCCCAGTTGGTGCTCTACGATGAGCCGACGGCCAACCTCGATTTGCGAGCCCGGCGCCGGTTGATAGTTTTTTTGCAACAGGCCACCCACACTTTTCTGCTGGCTTCCCACGATCTGGAGCTGATCCTGGAGGTGTGCGATCAGGTCATCCTGTTGGATCAAGGTCGGATCTGGGCCCAGGGATCCCCAGCCCACCTGATGGGCCGAGCCGACCTCATGGAAGCCCACGGCCTGGAAGTGCCCCCCTCACTGCGCCGATGATCCAGGAGTCGATGAGCGGTGAAAGTTGAAAAGATGTCAAGAATTATTTTTGAATTGATAACAATTTTGCCTCTCTTAATAAAAAGCTATCGTGCTAATTAAAAATATTGATTTTCGTCCAGGATTAAATAGGGATATCATTTTGTTAAGTCGGGGATCCCTTCTCTGAGTCGTCCTAATCGATTTTGTATGATCGATTGTGTACAAGAAAGATGTGGACTTAGCTCAGAGTTGGCAGCTTTGCCCGCCTGAGTGACAGTTGCGGTTAACCCTGATGGCTCCTACAACCTGTTCTGACTTCAGTCGGAGGTCTGTGGCTCAGAGCCTTCTCCCCTCAGAGGGGGGTCTCTGGTGGCTGGGGTAGGTGTCGCCGGGAAAAGCTGTCAATCGAGATTTGGGCAGAGGATCTCTCTGATGAAATCGAAAGGAGATTGCATGAGCGAACCCAATAAGCGAGATCAATTTGCCTTGTTGCTGGGTTCGACAGCGTTCAGGAACTGAGTGTGTTCAAAAGTGGAGAGTTGATATGCCTATTGCAGTTGGAATGATCGAGACCCGCGGGTTCCCGGCAGTGGTAGAAGCTGCCGACGCCATGGTCAAGGCAGCCCGCGTTACCCTGGTGGGTTACGAGAAAATCGGCAGCGGTCGGGTCACCGTGATCGTGCGGGGGGATGTCTCGGAGGTGCAAGCCTCGGTGGCTGCCGGTTTGGAGTCTGCCAAGCGGGTGAGCGGGGGTGAGATTCTCTCCCACCACATCATTGCCCGTCCCCACGAGAACCTGGAGTTTGTGTTGCCCATCCGCTATACCGAGGCGGTAGAGCAGTTCCGCACCTAGTCCCCACTTCAGTAAAGTTCGCACCCCAGAAAGTTCGCACCCCACTTTCACTTTCAGCGTAAGGAGTACCTATGGCTATTGCAGTTGGAATGATCGAAACCCTGGGCTTCCCGGCAGTGGTAGAAGCTGCCGACGCCATGGTCAAGGCAGCCCGCGTTACCCTGGTGGGTTACGAGAAAATCAGCAGCGGTCGGGTCACCGTGATCGTGCGGGGGGATGTCTCGGAGGTGCAAGCCTCGGTGGCTGCCGGCATTGACTCGGTGAAGCGGGTGAACGGCGGCCAGTTGTTGTCTTGGCACATTATCGCCCGTCCCCACGAGAACCTGGAGTACGTGTTGCCCATTCGCTACACCGAGGATGTGGCTCAGTTCCGCGAAGGGGTCAATGCCATCCGTCCCTTCACCCGTCCCTGATGCGTATTGCCATTGTGCGGGGCACCGTCACCAGCACTCAAAAGGATCCCAGCTTGACGGGCGTGAAGTTTTTGTTGGTGCAGTACGTCGATCTCGAGGGCCAGCCGCAACCCGATTACGCTGTGGCTGCCGATCCGGTGGGGGCCGGCATTGACGAGTGGGTGCTGGTTAGCCAAGGCAGTGCCGCTCGCCAGCCGCAAGGAAACCAGACTCGCCCGCTGGATGCGGTGGTGATGGCGATTATCGATACGGTCAGCGTTGGCGGTCGCTCTCTCTACAACAAGCGCGATCAACGCTAGCTGGGATCCCTTCCCTTCTCATCTCTCTTGCTGCCCTTGTCCGCCCTACTGCGTTCTAGAGGCTCACGGTTATGCCTGCTCACACCTATGCTGCACCGCCAACGCCCTGGTCTCGCCGACTGGCGGAGCCCAAGATCGATCCCACAGCCTACGTGCATTCTTTCTCCAACCTCATTGGGGATGTGCGGGTGGAAGCGGAGGTGCTGATCGCCCCGGGAACTTCCATTCGCGCTGACGAGGGATCCCCCTTCCACATTGGCGCCAGATCCAACATTCAGGATGGGGTGGTCATCCACGGCCTGGAACAGGGGCGGGTGATAGGAGAAGACGGCCAACCCTACTCCGTTTGGATTGGCAGAAACACTTCCATTGCCCACATGGCTCTGATCCACGGGCCGGCCTACGTGGGCAACGACTGCTTTATTGGCTTCCGCTCGACGGTGTTCAACGCTCGGGTTGGGGATGGCTGCATCATCATGTTGCATTGCCTGATCCAGGATGTGGAGATCCCCCCAGGCAAGTACGTGCCTTCTGGATCCATCATCACCACCCAGGCCGAGGCCGACCGGCTGCCCGACGTCCAGGATAGCGATGCCAAGTTTGCCCAACACGTGATCGGCATCAACCAAGCCCTGCGAGAGGGCTACCAGTGCAGCGAAAACCTCGTCTGTATCGCTCCCATCCGCAACGAACTGCAGCGCACCTCTAACTCAACGGCTACGGAGACGGCACCCATGACTCATTCTTCCCATCGCGGCAATGGCCGGAACGGCGGCGGATCCCCTCTCAAGCCGGAGGTGGTGGAGCAAATTCGCGCCCTGCTGGCCCAAGGCTATCGCGTGGGGCTGGAATATGCCGATGCTCGCCGCTTCAAAACCTCTTCCTGGCAAAGCGAAAGCCCAATCACCAGCACCCACGAGGCGGAGGTGGTGCAGTCATTGGGGGCCATCCTGGCAGAACACCAAGGGGAATATGTGCGCCTGCTGGGGATCGATCCCAAGGCCAAACGGCGGGTGCTGGAGCAGATCATCCAAACCCCCGATGGGCCGGCGCTGGTCTCTGGGATGCCCAGCCGCGTCTCGGCAGCCACTGCCCCGAGTTCTGGCACATCCGGCCCTCAGTCTGGCTCAGGGCTAGAGGAAGAAATCCGAACGCTGTTGGCGCAGGGGTATCGCATTGGCCTGGAGGTGGCCGATGCCCGCCGCTACCGCACCTCTTCTTGGCAGACCTTGGGTAATTTGAGCGGTCAGCCGCAGGAGATCCTGGCCGCTGTTCAGGCTGCCCTGGCGGAGCACCGAGGGGAATATGTGCGCCTGCTGGGGATCGATCCCAAAGGCAAACGGCGGGTGCTGGAGAAGGTCATTCAAACCCCGCAAGGCCAGGTGAGCAGCAGTCCTGCAGGAACCGGCGTGGTGGCAGATACGGCTCCTGCGGCAGGGGGCAGTGCCGGCCTGGATCTGGAGGTGCAGGAGGAGGTGCATCGGCTGCTGGCTCAGGGCTATCGCATCGGCTACGAATATGCCGACGAGCGCCGCTTCAAAACCTCTTCCTGGCAGAGTGGGCCGGCCATTCGCGCCACCCGCGGGCCAGAGGTGTTGGCCAAGCTGACGGCTGCCCTGGCGGAGCACCAGGGAGAATATGTGCGCCTGCTGGGGATCGATCCCAAAGGCAAACGGCGGGTCTATGAGCGCATCATCCAAACCCCTAGCGGAAAATCTGCTGCTGCTGCCGCGGCTCCTGCTTCTGCCCCCAAGGGATCCCCTTCTGGCACCCGCCTCAATGCCGAGGTGGTGGCTCAGGTGCAGCAGTTGCTCAGCCAAGGCTACCGCATCGGCACCGAACATGCGGACAAGCGCCGTTTTCGCACGTCTTCCTGGCAAAGCTGTAGCCCCATCGAGGCCACCCAAGTGCCCCAAGTGGTGGCGGCTCTAGAAGCCTGCCTGGCGGAACACCAGGGAGAATACGTTCGCCTGCTGGGGATCGATCCCAAGGCCAAACGGCGAGTGCTGGAGCAGATCATCCAAACCCCTTGAGGGATCCCAGCTTTTTTTGACCTCTGTTGGTTCAAGCCCAACCCCCCAGCGATGAGGAGCACTTTGTTGGCCTATACTTTGCCCAACTCCATGACGCTCCGCGCCTTGCCTGGCCAGAACGACGAAACTCGCTATTTTGTCAGTGGTGAGGTACAGGTGGAAGCCGGGGTGGGGATTGGGGCAGGGGTGCTGCTGCGGGCCAACCCCGGCTGTCGAATTCACATCGGGCGCGGCGCGTGTATCGGCATGGGATCCGTCCTGCACGCCTGTGGGGGATCCCTCATCGTGGAGGCGGGAGCAACCTTGGGAATGGGGGTGCTGGTGATCGGGCAGGGCACCATCGGCAAAAACGCCTGCATCGGCTCAGAAACCACAGTGCTGAATTGTTCGGTGCTCAGCCAAGCAGTCATTCCCCCCGGCTCGCTGCTCGGGGATCCCACCTATGGTTTCGATCTCCAGGAGGCGGGCGGCAGCAAGCCCATCCCGGCAGAGCCCTCGCCGGCGGCAGTGGAAATGGCTCCAGAGATGTCGCCTGAGCCGTCTCCCCCACCCAGTTCTCCGGTGGCCAATGTTGAAAAGCAAACCCGCCGCTGGCAGGAAGCTGCCGAGCAAACCCAAGAAAAGTCCGGTTCCCCAAGGACCAAAACGCGCAACCTCAACGGGATCCCTGGCCATTCGGAATTGGATCGCCTCTTGGGCAAGATTTATCCCTATCGACAGGTGCTCTCCTCTGGGGATGGCCGGCTCTGATGGCTAAACTGGCGTGAGTAGTTAGGATGCCGATGTCAACCTCCCTGGGCCTGATTCAGACGCGCAGCTTTCCGGTCATCGTGCGCATTGCCGACGCTATGACCAAGTCGGCAGGCGTGACGCTGATCGGCTTTGAGAAAACCTCGGGGGGCTATTGCACAGCCATTGTGCGGGGGGGAATTGCCGATGTGCGCATTGCCATTGAGGAGGGAATTGAGCTGGCCCGCCAGTTCGAGCAAGAGGAGATCTCCAGTTTGGTGATCCCGCGCCCCCTGCCCAACTTGGAAGTGGTGCTGCCGATCAGCAGCAAGCTGTCTCAACTGGCACAAAACCGCGGCTACAGCCGCCTCAGTAACTTGGCCGTGGGCCTGCTGGAAACTCGCGGCTTCCCGGCAATGGTGGGAGCTGCCGATGTCATGCTCAAAACCGCGGATGTCCAACTGGCGGCCTACGAGACCATTGGGGATGGCCTATGTACGGCCATTATCCGCGGTACAGTGGCCAACGTGGCCATTGCCATCGATGCCGGCATGTACGAAGCAGAGCGCATTGGGGAATTGCACGCGGTGGCAGTGATCCCCCGCCCTCTGGACGAACTGGAGCAAGCGCTGCCCGTGGCCAGTTGTTTTGTTGCTCAACCGGTTACCCTGCCGGTAACCCTTCCTCAAGTTCAGGAACAGGAGGTGCAACGCAGCGATACAGCCGTAGAGCGGATCCCTGTTTATCTGGAGCCGCCTGAAACTCCCTAGCCCCCTGAGAAACCCATCTGTTGCCCAAGAAAGCCGAGCAGGGCAGAGGGGAAAAATGCTAGGCTACTGGAAGACCTGGGTCCGTGCAGCTCCGACGCCCAAACCGTGTCAGGATCGGAAGATAGCAGCACCACGGGATGCTCTGAGCAGGCGCGTCAACCCGGGTCGCCCTTTGCAGCCCTACTTCTCTCTGCTGGGTTCTCTCCTCCTTGCCCTAGCAGCGCATTACACTATGTCCGAAACAGACAATCCCCTCGCCAACTGGGCTCAAAAAGCCTTTTACTTCGGCATGGGTTTGGCGGCTGTGGCGGCGGATAATGCTGCCAAGGTGGCCAGCAAAGCGGGTATCCGTCTGATGGAGTTGCGCAAGCAGGCGCAAGCTTTGGTGGACGAGCTGGTGGAGCGGGGGGCGATGACCGCTGAAGAGGCGCGGGCTTACATGGATGCCATCGCCGCCAACGCCAACCGCAAGGGAGAAGACAGACAAACTGCCGGTCCCCGCAAGATCACCATTGATGACATTAGCGATACCGAGGGCGAGGCAGGCACGGCCATCGAACTTTCGGAAGCGGCCCGTCTGCGCCAGAAGATCGCCGAATTGCAAGCTGAGTTGGATCGCATCAAGGGCAAATCTTGAGCGGAAGGACAGCCCGGCAGGAAGGTAGGAATGCATTGCTTCCTAGCTCCTCTCCCCTTTTGCATAGCGGAAGCGGTACCGCAGAGCACTTGGGAAGTGTCTCAACCTAACTTGAAATGACCCTAAAGATTGAGGCTACCGTCAGGTGGATCGTCTCTGTGAAGTGTTAGGGATCCTCATCCTTGTAGAGCGAGGAGCAGGTCAAGCTGATTCATTTCCAAACTGCAGAAAAGATAAGGGCGTCTGCCAGGTGGGCAGGAGCGTCTCAATCGAGTCTCAATCAAACTGGGTTGAGTTTGAGCTCAGGCAGCAGGAATGAGGATCCCGTCTTCCGAGAGAAAGCGGGAGCTGAGAAAGGGACGCAGCGCCTTGGGAATGCGAATCGAGCCATCCGGCTGTTGGTGATTTTCCAGCAGGGCAGCCAGAGAGCGCCCCACCGCCAAGCCAGAGCCGTTCAGGGTGTGAACTAACTGGGTGCCTTTCTGGCCGGTCTCTTTGTAGCGCAGGTTAGCACGGCGGGCCTGAAAGTCCCAGCAGTTGGAGCAACTGGAGATCTCGCGGTATTGATTTTGGGAGGGGAACCACACCTCCAAGTCAAAGCAGCGGGCTGCCGCAAAGCCCAAATCGCCGCTACACAGCTCCACCACCCGGTAGGGCAGCTCCAGCATCTGTAAGATGGCCTCGGCATCCTGCACCAGCTTCTCGTGTTCAGCTTCCGATTGATCTGGGCGAGTGACCTTGACCAGCTCCACTTTTTGAAACTGGTGCAACCGGATCAGCCCCTTGGTGTCGCGGCCATAGCTGCCCGCCTCACGGCGAAAACAAGGGGTGTAAGCACAGAAGTAAAGAGGGAGGGACTCCGCAGGGATTACCTCATCCCGGTACAGGTTGGTGAGGGGAACTTCCGCCGTCGGGATCAGCCACAGGTCGTCATCAGCACAGCGAAAACTATCTTCGGCGAACTTGGGCAATTGCCCCGTCCCCTGTAAAGCAGCGCTGTTGACCAAAAAGGGCGGGATCACCTCGGTGTAGCCGGCTGCAACGTGGCGCTCCAGCATCATGGCAATCAAAGCCCGTTCCAGGGCCGCGCCTGCCCCCACCATAGCCACAAAGCGGCTTTGGGCCACTTTGACCGCACGGCCAATCTCCAGCAACCCCAGTTTTTCGGCAATCTCGTCATGGGGAAGGACAGGATGGGCCGGCTTTAGCTCCTCACCCCAGCGGCGCACCTCTACATTGTCGGCCTCATCTCGGCCAACCGGCACGCTGGGCAGGGGCAAATTGGGCAGGGTAAGCAGCCGAGCACGAATCTCCTCTTCCAGCTCCCGTTCCTGCTGCTCCAGTTGGGCAATCTCGGCCTTGAGATCCACCCCCCGCTGCCGCAGGGCCGCCACCTCGGGGCCTTGGGGATCCGCCCCCTGGCGGAGGATCTCGCCGACTTTTTTGCCGAGGCTGTTGCTTTCGGCCTGCAGGGATCCCTTGCGGGCCTCCAACTGCCGCCGCTCCCGATCCAACTGCAGGATCCCATCCAGATCGACTGTGGCCCGGCGGTTTTGCAGGGCTTGGCGTACCTGTTCAGGGCGATCCCGCAGCAGCTTCAGATCCAGCACAGAGATGGTCTACCCTCAGCTCCAGATATCCGACCTATTTCTTTAGCCAGCTAAACATGGCCCGCAGCTCCCTGCCCACCTGTTCAATGGGGTGTTCGGCCTCGCGGCGCCGCATCGCAGTAAGCCCTGGCTTGCCGGCCTGATTTTCCAAGACAAATTCACGGGCAAATTGGCCGCTTTGAATCTCGGCGAGGATGCGTTTCATCTCGGCGCGGGTTTGCTCCGTGATGATGCGGGGGCCACGGGTGTAGTCGCCGTATTCTGCCGTGTTGGAGATGCTGTGGCGCATTTTCTCCAAGCCCCCCTCGACAATGAGATCCACGATCAGCTTCACCTCGTGCAGGCACTCGAAGTAGGCCAGTTCCGGCTGGTAGCCCGCTTCCACCAAGGTTTCAAACCCCGCTTTGATCAGAGCCGTCAGCCCACCGCAGAGCACCACCTGCTCGCCAAAGAGGTCGGTTTCGGTCTCTTCCCGGAAGGTGGTTTCCAAAATGCCGGCCCGCGTGCCACCGATGGCTTTGGCATAGGCCATGGCCCGCTCCCGTGCCATTCCCGAGGCATCTTGATAGACGGCAAACAGGCAGGGCACCCCTTCCCCCGCTTGGTAGGTGCGCCGCACCAAGTGCCCAGGGCCTTTGGGGGCAACCATGATGACATCCACGTCTGCCGGCGGCTGGATCTGCCCGAAGTGAATGTTGAAGCCGTGGGCAAAGAGGAGCACGTTCCCCGGCTGCAGGTGGGGACGGATTTCGCCCTGGAAAACGGCCTTTTGCACTTCATCGGGCAGCAAAACCATTACCCAATCGGCGGCAGCGGCAGCATCCGCCACCGTTTTGACCATTAAGCCGTCTTGCTCGGCTTTGGGCCAGGAAGGGCTGCCAGGGTAAAGGCCAACGATGACCTGGACACCGCTATCGCGCAAATTGAGGGCGTGGGCGTGGCCTTGGCTGCCATAGCCGATGATGGCAACGGTTTTATCGGCCAAAGGCTCCAGGTTGGCGTCGGTGTCGTAGTAGAGGCGGGCCATGGTCGAGCAGGGCGTGAGCAGGTGCTTGACTAGGATAGCAGGATTGGATCCAACTTGCTGACCTCAAGCGCCGTGATGAACAGTTTTCACCCACCTTAGGCGCTTGGGCTGTACACACATGCGAGCGGTTGTGGCGATCATAACCGGCAGCCAGTGGAGCATGTAGACCAAGCCCAGGGCGGTGTGCCACCAAAGTCGCCGTCCGCGCAAGCCCTCCACCTGGCGTAGCCCCCGGTAAAAAGCCACCGTCAGGCAGCCCATCACCAGAGCGTTCAAGGGGAGCAGCACCGAGGAGTGGCCCGCCAACAGCACCCAGAGGGTGTCGGGAACCAAGGCCATCGGCAGCAAGTACTGAGAAATAAAGAAGGCCCAGAGATCTACTGTTTTGGCCATCCCCATCCGGCGACCGAGGATCCCTGGCCAGTAGTCGAGATAGCGCTGGTAGCCCCCTTCCGCCCAGCGGCAGCGCTGGTGCCAGAGACTTTTCCAAGAGGTGACCCCTTCTTCGACGATGGCCGGCTCCGTCAGAAAGGCGATATCTACGCCCGCCAGGTGCAGCTTGAAGGTGAGATCCAGGTCGTCAGTGAGGGTGCTCTCATTCCAGCCGCCGCACTTTTCCAAGACATCTCGCCGCACCAGTTGGCCATTGCCGCGTAGCTCGCCAATGCCCCTCACGGCCACGCGCTGCTGCTGAAAATAAGCGTCGGAGGCCATTTCCGCCACCTGCCCCAGAGTCCAGAAGTTGACGTTGGGGTTGCTCAGGGCCTTGCGCACCTGGACAGCGCCTACCGTCCGTCTGCTGAAACGGCTGCGCAGGCTTCCCACTTGAACAAACAAGGGCAGAGTGCGGGCAAGAAAATCCGAAGGCACCACAGCATCGGCATCGCAGACCAGGATGATCTCCCCTTGGGTGAGGGGCAGTACCTCGTTGAGGGCACCGGACTTGCCCCCCCCTCGTCCTGGCTGCCGCCGGTAAACCCGCAGATGCGGGATCCGCTTTTGGGCTTCCCGCAGAACTTCAGGGGTGGCATCGCTGCTGTTGTCGTCGATGGCCCACAGCTCCAGATGGCTGGTGGGGTAACGGAGCTGGGTCAAGCTGTGCAACAGCCGTGGGAGCACTGCGCTCTCATTCTTGGCTGGGATCAACACAGCCACACGGGGCAAGGCCAGCCCGCCCAACTCAGAAAGCCCGCTCTGCCCATCCCGTTGCATTGGCAGGACAGAGTCATTGTTGTTAGGGTCATCGCTGTTATCTGTTGACCTGGGATCCCGGCGGGTCGTGTCGGCAGAAGGAAGTCTCAGAGGGGGTAGGGAGGTCGCCGGTTGCAGGCGAAATAAGCGGCTAATGTGGATCACCATGAACGTGGCCAAACCAACGGTGATCCAACGGGCCGTCGGCACCACATGCATCAGGCTGACCAACCCCCACACCATGGCCAGAACCAGCAGAGCCTTGAGACGGCGGCGCTGGGCCGAGGTGAGCAACCAATCGGGAAGATGAAGATCCTCGAGAGGCTCTGGCTCTGACCAGACGAACTCAGACATGGGAATCCTCCCCCGGGCGGCAATGTTACCCAACCTCGCCAGCCTGTGCGAGCGTTAACCCAAAGGCTGTTAAGAGGTTGTTACCTATTGTCACCCATTGTGTTGGCGAAACGGAGTTCTCGAGAACCTACAGGCGAGAAAAATTGGGGATCCCGACTGCCGCTTCTCCGGCAAGGGGGTGAGTAGCCTATGGGTTACCGCGAATCTCTTTGATCACCCCATCTTCCAGAAGGATCTCGACCTGCATTTTCTGGATCAGGTTGTCTCCTTTTTGGACTCGGAAGAAGCTCTCCACATTGCCCTGCAGCACTTCTTGGTTAAGCTCCAGGGTGCTCAGTTGGTTGATCTGCTGCAACAATTGGTTTTTCTGATCCAAGAGGCGGATTTTCTGCTCGTTCACGCGGCTTTTCACCGCTTCCACCTGTTGGAGCACTTGGGGGCTGTTGGGGTTGGGGCTCTGTTTCTCCAGTTCGGCAATAGCCCGCTTGCCCTGAAACTCCAGCTGTTGCATCTGAGCATCGGTGGCTTCGATCTGCCGCTCTAATTGCTCCTGCATTTCCTTTTTCCAAAGGGGTGTGACCACCACCTTAACGGGAATGTTGCGTTTGAGCAGTAATTGAGTGCCGTTGCTGACGTTGTTTTCTTCCATAAGACTCATCCAGGCAGACGACCAACCAAACCAGGGGCTTGTGCCCATTGTAGAAAGCTCCCCTCAAAAGCTCTGGGGTTGGGGAAGAGGAGCTTGACAGACCGGATCCTCCCCCGCCGAGCCGGAGAATCCATCTACTTATCCTACCGGCTGGGATCCCTGCGGTAAAGTCTTGATTTCGGGAAACTGCAATTTTGGTTAAGGATCTTAAAGGCCGCCGCCTTGCCCTGGCACAGATTCGGCTAGCGTGAGAGACAGTGTTCTTTTTTGCGGCAGCCATGAGTGAACTGGCTTCGACCCCCTCCAAACTCTCTGCTGGGATCACCAAGCCGGTGCGGATCGCCTCTCGAAAAAGCGAGTTGGCTTTGGTGCAGACCCAGTGGGTGATGGGTCAGTTGCAAGAACACCATCCGGGATTACCTCTGGAGCTCAACACCCTCTCCACCCAGGGAGACATCATCCTGGATGTAGCCCTGGCCAAAATTGGGGACAAAGGTCTTTTTACCAAGGAATTGGAAGTTAGCCTGCTCAACGGCAGCAGCGACTTGGCGGTACACAGCCTTAAAGACTTACCCACCCGCCTGCCGGAGGGCTTGGTGTTGGGGGCGATCACGCGGCGGGAGGATCCCCTGGATGCTTTGGTGGTGGGGGAAAAGTTCCGGGATTACCGACTGGCCACCCTGCCAGAGGGGACGGTGATCGGCACTTCATCGCTGCGGCGGCTGGCCCAACTGCGCCATGCCTTTCCCCACTTGCGCTTTAAGGACGTGCGGGGCAACCTCAACACCCGCTTGGCCAAGCTGGAGAGGGGAGAGTACGACGGCCTGATTTTGGCAGTGGCCGGGTTGAAGCGCCTGGGCAAAGCCGACCGGATCCACGAGGTGCTGGATCCCAGCGTGTCTCTGTACGCGGTTGGGCAGGGATCCCTGGGAATCGAGTGCCGGCAGGGAGATGAGCGGATTCTGGAGCTTATCCGACCCTTGGCCGATGCGGAGGCCACAGCCCGCTGCTTGGCAGAGCGAGCTTTCCTGCGGGCTTTGGAAGGAGGGTGTCAAGTGCCCATTGGCGTTCACAGCCAAGTCCAAGGGGAGGCGCTGCACCTAACCGGTATGGTGGCCGACCTGGATGGCCGGCGGCTCATCCGCGATACTCAGACGGGATCCACCGCCGATCCCGAGGCAGTGGGGATGGCTCTTGCAGAAAAGCTAAAACAGCAGGGGGCCGACGAGATTTTGCAAGCCATTTTTGCCCAGGCCCGCCGTTAGGCTTTTCCACCCTTTCTGAGTAAGCCTTGAGGTCTGCAGCCAGGGGGAGTTGAAGAAAAGGGGGGCACGGAAGTCCCCCCTAAGGCAAATTTCACTCAACTTCAAATGGGAAATTCGCATTCGCAGCAGCAGTATCTAAGCTCTAGCTTAGCTTCCAAAACCGCCGTATCATCTTGAACTACTAAGGTCACTCGGTTGTTGGCAATCTCTGCCGGCGAGAGGGTTAGAGTTTTGGTGAAGGTTTGGCCAGGCGGACTTGGGGAAGTATACAAAAACCCCGCTTGAGTTGAAGTCCCGCCGTTGAATAGGTAGTACCTGTCGTTCCCGGCATTAGGAGCTGTGTTACTTGTTGCCCGCAAGTTATTGCGATAGGTAAACGTAAGGGTGCCTCCCATCCGGCAGCCCGTTTTACAAGGGGGGCTCCACTGGAAGGTATGAGCAAAGAGTTTATCGGCTTGGGGCTCTCCCCAGTTGACTGTCCCGAAAGGGCCCTGGAGAGTTGTCCAAATTTGGGTTGGAACCTCCGATTGCAGGGGGGAAGCAGGGTTTGGCGGAGGAGCGCTGAGGGTTACTGAGCGCAACACCATGGGTCTCGATCACCGAAGGCCAGGCAGAGGTCTTAGCGAAGGGGGGAAAGGAACCTGGCGGAATAGCTCATCTACAGTTTCTGAGGATTCTGCCGGAGCTATGGGATCTATGGGAACTAGGGAGGGTATCGATCTAGGCACAGAAGGCATAGGCTGCCTAGCTGGCTCCGGGGCCTGAGCCACTAAAAGATGATCTTCAGCCAAGGCAACACCCGAAAGAAAACCACTCTCCCAAAGGGGCGTAAGTAGCAAGGCTAAAATGCCCAAACGCAGTCCTACTTTCATTTGTATTCTCCAAATCTTGATAGAGATGCCCACTTCCTTCTCAGCTCAAGCCAAAGCTGAGAATTTACTAGCAAAGACATTGGGGAATACAAGCAGGTTCCTTAAACTTTGTAAATTCTTGTGAATTCCAGCTCAATTCCAGCTTTTTCCTTTGCTTGATCATGTAGCGGGGCTTGGCTTCCTAGAAGGGCAAGAATTAGAGACGGGAGAAAATCCGCCGCTCAAATTTCAGCCCCAGCCAGATTACCCCGATCCCACAGGCCACCAACACCGCCGACTTGGCCAACAGGCCGGTTGGGTACTCGAAAAAGCGGGTCAGCACCACCAGGGTTAGCCCCAACAGTCCCTGCCAGAAGCGCCCCCGCCGCCCTTGCTGTAGCCCTTCCCAGCAGAGCACTGCTGACAGCCCCAGCAACAGCAAGGTCACTATCCAGGGGGCAAAGAGGACCAAGGCTGCTCCTGCCGTCACGTTCAAAGGCACAGCGCTGCCGATCCCCAGCAAAAGCGCCAAGGCAACCAGAGAAATCAGAACAGCAGCATCCTTCAGCCAAGACGAAACGGGCTGGGATCCCTTCTCCTGCCAACCCTGCCACCAGCCCCAGCCCGCCAGCAGCAGCAACCCCACTGCCGACAAGCTCGCCCAGGGATCCCCAACGTTCCAGAGGGGATCCTCGGAAAGATCGACCCACGTCCCGACAAAGCTCCAGACATAGAGCAGGACACCCAGCCCCAGCAGAGCCAAGTTCTGGGCTGTCGGGGCCAAATCCAAGCCTTGCTCCAGCTCGCCGGGAAGCTCTGGATCCCTTCCTTCAGTTAAAACCCGGCTTAGCCAAGGCTTATGGCGTTGGTGCCACAGACCCAACCCCCACACAACTGCAACACCAAGCAGATGCAAAAGGGTTAAACCTTGGAAAGAGCTGCCCAAACGCTCGGCTAACCCTTGCAACGCCAGGCCAAAGTTCACCACGGCCAGGGCAAAAACCCAGCGAGAGCAACACCAATAGGCCAGAGGAACCAGCAGGCCCAGGGTCAACCAAGGATAGAGGATGACTCTAGTCAATAATAAGCTCAACTATACTGAAAATAATGTATAATATGCTCAGTACGGATTACTACCAGTTGATCTTTCTGTTTACTTTCGAGTCTGCCAACATGGTAGCCAAAGCAAAGCAGAAAATTGGTAGTAAGACGACACGGAAACTGCGCTTTGGGTATTCTACTCAAAGCTTTGCGGGATACCGCCATTCTGGTTGGAAACAAACAGAATGCTATCGCTGCATAGTTGAACAGTGATGTTCAGCAGTGTTCAGCGTAAATGTATCAGGAAGTTGACAGTCCCCCAATCCACGAAGTCGGCTACCATCCCCGAGCCCAGCAGAAGGCAGGCCAGTACACCGCTGGGGCTGTGACGCAAGCCGTAGGCCATGGCCAAACTGCCCATCCCCCAGGCCCAAAACAAGCCTGCCGCAGATCCCCCAAGCTGAACCCACTGGGCCATCAGGCCAATACAGGCTCCCAGGGTCAGTTCACCGGCTATCAGCAGGGCGCTGCCCAGCCGTCGGGATCCCTGCTGCCAAACCTGGAAGCCAGCCACCTGCAGCCCTACCATGAGGGCCAAGCACCCCCAGGCTCTTGCCCAGCGGGGAATGGCAGCCCAGTTGGCCGCCACAAAGGAGATCACCCCTAGGCCCACCAGAACTGCGCCAAACAGCAGCAGCACCAGGGCAAATCGCCCGCCGGCTGAGCGTTGCAAACTCTCCAGTTGGTAATACTCCCGCAGGCGATCCCGTTGGGCAGGTTCGATCAACCCCTGCTCCACCCAGGTGTTCAGCAGGTCGGCCAGTTGGCGGCGGAAACGCTCGCCGGGGTAGGGGGGGCGGGGAGAGGTCATGGCGGGATCCCGACAAGCGAAAGGAGGCTCGGGCGTTAAAGGAGTGGGATCGCTGAGGCGATTATAGTCCCTCACCCCTGGCTCCTCTCCCTCTAGGAGAGAAGGAATTGGGATCCCACTGCCTGGAGCACCCGCTGCAGCACCTCCTGGTAGCCAGCCACCGGATCCCCCAGATCAAAGCGAAAGAGATCCTTGTCCAGCACTCGCGGCTCGGATCCCCCCCGATCCCAAAGACGGCAGGTATCGGGGCTAATCTCGTCGGCTAGCAGGATCTCTCCCTTCTCGTCCAGGCCAAACTCCAGCTTAAAGTCCACCAACTCTAGGCGGCAGCTTCGCCAGAAAGCCTGCAGATGGTTGTTGATGGCCAAAGCCAGGGATCCCAAGCGCTCCACCTGCTCCGGCGTGGCCAACTGCAATAGGCGGATGTGATCTGGGGTCACCAAGGGATCCCCCAAGGCATCGTTTTTGTAATAGAACTCCACCAGCGGCGGCTCGATGGGAAGGCCCTGCTCCAGGCCCAGCCGTCGGCAGAGGCTACCCGCTGTGCGGTTGCGCACCACCACTTCCAAAGGCAAGATGTGCAAGGCTCGCACCTGCATCTCGGTGGGGCCGGTTTGGGCCAAGAAATGGTTGGGGATCCCTTGCTGCGCCAGGTAGGCAAACACATGGCTGGAGACGGTGCAATTCACCTCTCCCTTGCCGGCGATGGATCCCCGCTTTTGGGCGTTGAAGGCCGTGGCGTCGTCTTTGTATTGGCAAAGATAAACCCTGGGATCGGCAGTGCGGTAGATGCGCTTGGCCTTGCCCTCGTAGAGCAGCTCTTGGGGGGAGAATGGCATACGCTAACCCCTAGTATCCGGCCAGCCGTCCGCGGATCCCTTGCCAGAAGGTGATGGCCAAGATGCGCAGATCCAGCCACAGCGACCAGTTTTGCACATAGTAGAGATCATACTGGGTGCGGCGGGCAATGCTGGTATCCCCCCGTAGGCCGTGGATCTGGGCCCAGCCGGTGAGGCCACTTTTTACCAAATGCCGATCCGGATACTTGGGGATCTCCTGGCTAAACTGCTCGACAAAGTAGGGCCGCTCTGGGCGGGGGCCCACTAGGCTCATTTCCCCTTTCAGGACGTTCCACAGTTGGGGCAGCTCGTCCAGGTTGGTGCGGCGCAAAAAGGCTCCTATCTTGGTTCGGCGCGGATCCCCGGGGCGCGTCCAGCCCGGCTGGCCGGCTGCCTCAGCATCCACTCGCATGGTGCGGAACTTGGCAATCCAAAAGCGACGCCCGTCCAAGCTCACCCGCTCTTGCCAATACAGAATGGGGCCAGGACTGCTGCAGGCTACCAGCAGGGCAATAATCAAAAACAGAGGGCTAAGCAAGATCAGGCCCAGGGAAGCTCCTAGGATGTCTACAGCTCGCTTGAGGAACCGGTTGTGGGCGTAGCGCAAAGGGGGCTGACGCAGAGTTAGCAGCGGGATCCCGTCGAGAGACTGTAGGCTGAAGTTCACCGTTAAAAAACTCAAGATATCCGGCACCAAGCGCACCTGCACCGACAATGTTTGCAAACTGAGCAACAGAGGAGCAGTTGCCAGCTCCGGTTGCCCAAACCACACCTCCTGCACTTCTGGGTGGGCTTGCAGATAGGCGATCAAATGGACCAGATCCAGACGCTCAAGAGCCGACCAGGAAGGCTCAAGCTGACTGCACAAGCAGGAGAGGGTTCCTCGGGATGAGCCGGACAGAGTCCTGTCGGCAGACTCAACCCCGCCAGAGGTAGGGCGGGCGGTGTTTAGTACTGGATATGAATCTTGACAGGGATCCCCATTTTGAGATGGGGGATCTTCCTCAAAAGAGCCTTGCTCTACGCCTGCCCAGGCGACTACCTGGAAGCCCAACTGCGGGGATCGCTGCAATCGCTCCAACACTTCCGCCAACACCGACCAGGATCCCACCCAGATGACCTGCCGCCGACCGTAGCCCCTAGAGCACAACCAGCCCATGCCCAGCCGCAACCCCACCCGTACCAAAGTCAAACTCAGCAGAGCCAACAAGCCGGCGTAGCCCACCACCAGCCGCGACAAAGAGACCGAGCGAACGAAAAAGGCCCCTGCCAGCACCAAACCAAACGTCAATCCCAACCCCACCAGCAAACTGGCCCATTCTTCAAAGCGAGACAAGCGCTTCGACTCACCGTATCCGCCTAAGCCCGCCTGAATGCCCCAATAACTGAGGGCGGTCAACAATCCCAAGGCCGCGTAGACATCCCAAGGCAAGAGCTGATGAAGACGCAAGCTGCGCAGCCAGTAGCCCGCCCCAAAGGCCAACCAAATACAAAGGCCATCGCCAAAACAGGCCAAGGGCACCCACAAACGATGCAGATCCAGACGAGTTTTATAGCCGCGTTCGGCCAAGGGTTATCTCCTTCGGCATCAAGACTGTTGACAATCTTACAGAAAAGATTGTGCATCTGAGGCTATTGGACAAGATCAGTGTTGACCAAAACTTGAATAATGCTGTAGCAGGAATCACCCGAGTTGCAGGCATTGGATGTCGGAATATGAGAGATTAAGCCATGATCAAAGATCAAAGTGCAGCCTGAGCACGGCAATGATAACAGAATACTACGATTTCTTTGCCGGGCTGGCCACTGCCAGCAGAGACAAGCCAAAGGGCAGGGAAAACTTAGGTATCAGATAGGCTTCTGCAGCAAAAATACCCGTCAGCAGTCGATTGAGCCAAAGCGGCGGCATTTTCAAATCTTGGCTTTCCCTCAGGCGAAGCACTTTCTGCATTAGGCGGATCCCTGCAATCAGTGGGAAAAGAAAACTGTTGAAAAAAATAAGGATACGAACTTCTAAACCTGAGCTTTTAAGCAGTGACAAAAGTTGCCCACGGGTATAGCGTCTCTTGTGATGATTCAGCTCATCATGCAAACTCCACAGCCACGGATAGGCTGGAACGGTTATAACCAGGTAGCCAGATAGGGTTAACCTTTGACCGAGGGCTAGGAGAGCTTCTTTGTCGTTCTCCAGATGTTCCAGTACATCCAGCAAAGCAATCAAATCAAATGGCTGAGAGCCAAAAGGGATCCGATGCGGCAACTCACCCTCGGCAACGATGCCAATACCGCGAGCTTGGGCCAGCGGCAGCGCAATCTCACTCTTTTCCATAGCCCAAACTTCGCCAAATCTGGATAACATCTCCAGGTTGCCGCCACTACCACAGCCAGCTTCCAAAATACGAGCAGAGGGTGGAAGTGATAGGGATCCAATAACCCGACTCAAAATGTGACGGCGACCCAGAAACCACCAATGCTGGTCTTCCAAGTCTGCCATTTGTTGGTAAGCCTTGGGATCCATACCCGTAACCCAACAAAAGATCAAAAACAGGATTAGCCGCAGAAGGGGTTAGCAGAGCATATCTATCTAAACTAAGTTTAGGGGGATAATCGAGCCTTTCCCCAGCGATGCTTACGATACCAGGCCGCCACGTGGGGACACCACGCTTCAAAGTGGGGCCAAATCAGTTCACACAGATGTTGAATTTCTCGTTGAGCATCTTCTTTGGCTCGTAAATCCAAAAAATGCATTAGACTACGGCAATTGAAAGAGACCACGAAGTGTTGTCGGATCCCGTAGCCAATGATGTTGCGAGCATCTTCATAGGGCAATCCGCACTCTTCTACCAGGCGATAATAAGCGATGGCCTGGCTGCGATATTGCGCAAGAATGATATCCAAAGCTTCGGGGGAGATGGGCCTAAAGCCTTGGCGGGTTTTGGCTTTGCCCTCCTTGACGCTGGCAGGAACGTAAAACAAAGTTTCCAGCTCTTGCAAAGACAAGGAGGACTCCGTCCCGCCACTGTGCTCCGCAATGTGCTCCGCACCGCTGTCGCGATAGGCCTCCGGCCCGCTGACGCGATCGCTGACGCAACCGCAGCCGGTCTCGCCAACAGGAGCAGCAGTCTCGGTTGTGCTCCGCACCGCTGACGCGAACAAGAGCTTTTTGCCCAAATCGGCAATTTGCTGGCCTGTATATCGGAAGGATTGAACATCAAAAGAAATTCCCACCCGATGAGTACGGGCCTGTTGCATGACGGCGTGGGGAAAATAGCCCACCCCAAACGTGATCTGAGGATGCTCTAGAGGCCCATAGTGGCCACGGTTGCCCTCCAGCAAATGCCGCACCACGGCCTCTCCATACTTTTCCGGGATCCGGCTTTCTGAGGTGACAAAATCAGGGCTGTAATCCTGGTGCATTGCCTGGTAGATGACCCGTTCTGGATCTGGGGTTTGATTCAGCACCACAACTTGAAACAAAGCATCCACAGGCTATACCCCCTGTGAGCAAAAGGGATCCCAGAACAGTATAGGGAGGATAGAACCACAAGCAGCCTTGCTATAGGAGCCTACGAGCTCGAGTTTCCTCTGCCAGCACCAGGCTTAGGGCCGGATTGCTGCGCAACAATCCCGCTACATAGAGGGTATAGACCTTCCCCGCCTCCAGCTGCAGGTCAAACCGTTGCAAGGGAATGCTCCGGCTGGGAGCCGACTGCACACCTGGCCCAGGGGCTGAAGGGGCTATGGCCACTTGAATTTGGGTAAAGCCGGGGCGCATAGCTTGAAAGGTGGATACTTGTCCAAACGCCAACTGGGGGATCAGCACACGCCCTTGCTCTCCTTGCCATTGCAGGGCCGGTGCATCGGGAGCAGCGTGGACAAACCGCACCAGGGCCTGATCAAACGGCGGATGGATGTTGTCCTCTAAGACCAGGGCTGTCATGCGATTCGGCTCATTGGCGGCCACCACCGAGAACACTCCCCCGCCCCTGAGATTGGCTACGGTTCTGGCCGCAACCGCAGAACTCGCAGGCTGGCCAGGGTTCTCAGGCGTTGAAAACAAAACAATGTCGTACTCGCCCGCCGGTATGCGCACGTACTCGCTCACCGAGCCATAGGCTATGCCCCGAGCAGCTCTCACCCCTCCCACTTCCAAGTCGATCCGAGGGGCATTGGGGGCCACATGCACCAAGCGCACTTGGACTTCAGAAACTCCTGCAGATGCCGAAGGCATCGGGATGGCACAGCCGGACAAAAGCCCCGACATCAACGATCCACCCACCATGCAGAGTACTGCGCTCACCCACTGTCGCACCATGTTCACGCTCACTCCTACTCCTCACACCCAACGCTCATCAGGGATCGAACTGCTGTATTTCTGCAAACCCAAGGAGGGCACTCTCGCTCCCCAAAAGTTCCCATTGGCACGCCAAGGAACCTGCTCTTGTCTTACTCCACTTTTGCGCCCAATGCCATAGAGCTATGGAACGGGTTGGGATCTAGTTCCTTTTAACTAAACCAAAGGCAAATCACCGGACTCGGCCCCACCTGCAGCATCTGGGTTGGGGGCAGGGATCCCTGGCTGGGGAGACCGACGGCTAAACAAGCGGAAATAAGTGCTCACAGCCAGCTCTTTGAGCGGGAAAAGCAAGTAGGTGAGGGGGTTGATGGTGACGATGATGTTGCGGCAGTCTCGTTTGGCCTGGGCCAAGATCTGAGCGGCCACCCAATCTCCCGACATAACCCCAATGGGATTGAGCTGGCTCTTGAAGGGGCCGAGGATGAGCTTGCGCACTGTGCAGGGAGCATCGAGGCGGCGCAGAGTAACCAGATCGCCTAGGGCCCGCTTGGAGAGCTCGTAGAGGGGACTGAAAGCAGGGCTAGCCTCAGCCTCTGAGGTGTTCACCCACACCTCTTTGGTGGCCATCTCAGGGTTGCCGCGCACCGTCTGGAAGAACAGCTCCATTAGGCGCCAACTGGAGAAGGTATTGACGGCGTAAGACTGGCGAATGGCCTCGGGATCCCGATCCCCATGAACATTGAAGCCGTGGTTGAGCACCAAGATATCCACCCGCTCCAGCAGCTCTGCCAGGGATCCCTCTTGCCCCACCTGCCAGCGAACGGTCTCCACCGGCTGGATCTGGCCGTCCACTTCGATGTGAACCGAATCCGAATGGGAGCTGAGGGCGATGACTTTGGCCCCCTGCTGGTGAAAATGCTTGAGCAAGGCCCGGCCCAGGGTGCCGGAGGCGCCGGTGACGGCTACTCGCTTGCCTTTCAAGGAGAGACTGGTGCCCATGAGCCGATCTACGAGAGTCAGGGTGCCGCAAAAATAGGCGTTGGTATCGTCGAAGTGGTGCCGCCAGTGGTAGGCGCGGTTGACATGCCATTGGCTGGGAGGAACGGGGAAAGGCCCCGGCTGGTGGGTGATATCCGTCTGCAGGGCCAGCCCCCAACCCCGCAGCATACCAGCCACCCAGAAACTGGCCGAGTAGAGAATGCCCACCGTTGCCGCCAGGCCGTACAGCCAGGATCCCCAGCCCAATACCACCACCCAAGGGATCCCGGCCAGGATCATCGTCGCCGCTTCGGGAACGTCGTGGTGCCACTGGGATTCTCGGTACAGCTGTGCATCCACCACGCTAAGGTCGGGGCGGAACAGGCGGTGGTGCAGGATGTGTTTGGGCATCAGCCAGGGCCACCGGTGGGCCAGCCAATGGCGCACATCCCGCACGATCTCAGCCCAAAGGATGGAGGCTAGGGCGACAGCCCCCACCCCTATCCAATGACTTACGCTGCTGACATCCATAGACTCGCTTGCGGTGGCCAAACTGCTCTTGGGCTTGTCGTCGCCTCTTCTGTAGGCTTAGTTAGCAACCCTCAAAAATCATCGCAAAGATTCTTCAAAAGATCATCTGCGAGCCTGTCTTCCCTCACCCCCGGCCCCTCTCCCTCAGGGAGAGGGGAGGTAGAAATCAAGGGGCTACGGGCTGAAGCTCTCGGATCTCGACCGGATCTCCAACGGCCAAACCCAAAGCAGCAGCCGTCCCGCCGCGGAACTCCAGCACACCGTCCACCAACTGGGAAGGAGGCGGCCCATAGGTGGGGCAGGGTTGGGCGGGGCAGCCGGGCACATCGGCGGCAATGTACACCACCTTGCCTTGGTGAAGGAAAATGATGTCCAGGTTGATCAGGGTGTTGAACATCCAAAAAGAAGCTGGCTGGGGCGGATCAAAGGGAAACCACATGCCCCGATCCGGCGGCAAATCGGTGCGAAACATCAGGCCCAAGCGCTGTTGCTCAGGGGTGCGGGCCACCTCTAGCTCAAAGCGTTGGCCGGCAAGGGTGACTTCGGCTTCAACCGGCAGTTGCTGGGGCTGCCCTATGGCTGGGGGGGATGGAGAGATGGCTTCGGTTACCTGAGTTTGTGAGGCGGGAGATCTCTCCGTGGCAGCAGTACATCCCAAGCCGGATCCCAGGAGCAGTAGAGCCAGGCCCAAGGCGACTCTGCACCCTTTTGGAACGTGTATCGTGAACAGAACCATGTGGCACTCTCCTGTGCAGGCTTCATCCTATCGCGCCGGACGCTGCTGCCGCGACTTGGCCAACCGGATGCAGAAAGTTCCCCTCTGGGAGGGCCTTGCCAATTCTTGCTTGCCGGAAGCTGCCTGCGTCTTTCCACCTTGAGCGCAGCCGGAATGGCGGCCCTGGGCAAGGGAAGTCCACAACCGACCCGATAGCATAGCCATAGACTCTGCCAGGAGAGCCCTATGAAAGACCTGTTTAATCGATCCTTGGTGAGCCGGATCCCTCTTCTGGCTCTGCTGGGTTTACTGAGCCTGGGCCTCTGGCCCACTCACGGGATGGGATCCCGTTCACAGGAAACCCCGGTGCGGATTCCCTTTGAGCCAACGGTGACCTATGGGGAAGGGTATGGGGAAAAGACCGTGGCCCAACAAGCCCAAAGCCGCTTTGCGCTGAAACTGTTTGATCACCTGCTCCGTCAGCAGCCCCAAGAGAACCTCTTTTTCTCCCCCTTGAGCATCCGCCTGGCCCTGAGCATGCTCTACAACGGCGCCTCTGGGGAGACTCAAACGGCAATGGCCGAGGTGCTGGAGGCACAGGACCTTTCCCTCAATGAGTTGAACTGGAGCAATGCCCAAATGGTGGGCTGGCTGGCGGAGGGATCCCCGGCAGGAGGGCCAGTCCAGGTGCAAATGGCCAACGGCCTCTGGGTGGATCAAACCCTCACCTTACAGCCCCAGTTTTTGCAGGCTTTGGCCACCTACTACCAAGCGGTGGTGAATCGGGTGAATTTGGGATCCCGGCAAACGGTGAACCAGATCAACGGCTGGGTGGCCGAGCGCACCCAGGGCAAGATCAACCGCATTGTGGATCGCCTCAGCCGCGAGGATTTGATGGTTTTGCTCAATGCCATCTACTTCAAAGGCGAGTGGACTCAGCCCTTCGATCCGGAGCGCACCCAAACTCAGCCCTTTACTCGGTTGGATGGCCGCCGCGTCCGAGTACCCATGATGGTTCAATCAGGTCGTTACGACTACCTGGAAACCGAGCAGTTGCAGGTGGTGAGCCTGCCCTACGGGGAAGGAGAACTGGAAATGCTGATCCTGCTGCCCAAGAAGGGAGTGAAGCTGGAATCGCTGCGGGCAGAGCTGAGCCCGGAAACTTGGCAAGAATGGACGGGATCCCTGCGCCCCCGTGCCGGTTCGGTACGGATCCCGAGATTTGAACTGGCTTATGAAACGGATCTCACTTCAGTTCTACAACAGTTGGGCCTGGGGATTGCCTTTTCCAACCGAGCCGACTTCAGCCAGATGACCCCAGAGCCAGCGCGGATCAGCAGAGTCCTGCACAAAGCAGCAATTGAAGTGAACGAAGAGGGATCCGAGGCGGCAGCCGCTACTGGGGTGATCGTCTCCCGGACTGCTGTCGACCGGCAAGAGCCCTTTCAATTTGTGGCAGATCGGCCCTTCTGGTTTGCCATTGTGGCCTCCAGATCCGGCGGCAACCCAGCGGCCCAAACCGTGTTGTTCATGGGATCCCTGGTGGATCCTAAATGAGGGGATCCCTCAGGGCAGCTTGCTGACTTCTTGCCGGGCCTGCAGATTGCTCTTCAGGATGTGTTGACTCCAGACTGGCTCCCTTAGCTGTTTTTCATTGCAGAGGTCGTGATGGTCGAGGTTTTGGAAAGAGAAAAATTGGCTGAGGCACCTGCTGATAGTTCTCCGGCAGCTTCTCGAAAAATTTGGACTGACGAAGAGTTTATGGCTTTACCGGAGGATGGCAATCGCTATGAGGTTGTGAACGGAGAACTGGTTACCGTGGGCTCGGCAGGCGCAAAGCATGGGTACTACGTAAGTTTGATTCATATCATTCTGGGCTCCTACGTTCGCAGTCAAAGGATTGGATTTACCTTCGATTCCGATACTTCCTTCAAAATGAAATCCGGTAATCGCCGCTCTCCGGATTGTTCTTTTTTTTCCAAAGAACGACTGCAATCTCTGGGCGGGATCCCAAGGGGTTATATTGAGGGATCCCCAGACTTGGCTGTAGAAGTTCTCTCCGATGCCAACACCGTTGGAGAGATCCACGACAAGGTTGTTGAGTATTTCGAGAATGGATCCCGGCTGGTCTGGATCATTCATCCTGAAGAGAAATACGTTTTGGTCTATCGCCGGCCTGAGCCTGAAGCATTGAAGAAACCCGGCGACATCCTGGAAGGTGGAGAGGTGATCCCTGGATTTGCACTGGATTTATCAGAGTTTTTTGCCGAGCCGGAGTTGTAGTTTTTCACCAACGCAATGCCCGGATAAGATGCCTTCAGCGCCTAGGGAAAAGCAACCCCTGTTAAGCTAGCCTAAGCAGTGGGATCCCATTTCATGGCACCGGTCTATCCGCAGGTTCTGGAGCGCAATCCCAAACGGCTGCGCATTGCCCTACAGCGGTTTACCTCTCAGCAACTGGCTTGGCGGGCGGCAGGGGGCTTGGTGCTGCTAATTTTGGGATCCCAACTGTGGGCCCGTTCGCCGCTGTGGGGGTTGGTGGCTGTGGGGATGGGCCTGTGGGCTGGGATCCCTTGGGGGTTGGGGCAGATCCTGAATCTAGATTGCCAAAGCCAACGGGTGACCTTGACCCGGCTGGGTGGCCCTTGGGGCTTTTGGCGGCAGCAGGTGTTTTCCTATCCCTTGGCTCAGTTGCAAGGAGTGCGGGTACATCGGGTAGGCCAGGAGGTTTTGGACAACCAAGCTCAAGAGAGTTTCCAGGTACAAAGTCAGGTGCGGTTGCAGTTTCGCGGAGATCCTTCTGAGCAGGAGCTGAAAGAGGAGATCATCGCTTGCTTCCATAGCCAAGTGAGCATCAAGGGGGATGATCCGGAGGCTTTCGTGCTCTCTCAGCGGCTGGTGCGCTGGATTGAGAACTATCTATCTGAACACTTAGGAAACCTAAGAAACAACTCTTCATCCTAAAAGCCCCTTTTCAGGGGATACTATTTCTTTTCAGGGGATACTATTTCACGTTGGCGGCAATCCGCCGGTTTACAGTGGATCCAGACTTCGCTTTCCTCTCCCAGGGGGATGGTGGAAATGTTGGCACAGTGCCTGAGTCTAAGTTAGAAATACTACCGAAAAGCAGTGTACTCCTCGACACTCTCTAAACTTAACTTAATCGACAACCTTCATGAGCGCCTCCTGGGATCTGGTCAACCTAAACACCTTACTCGACCGAAACACTCTGCCCGGATGGCTTTGGCTGCTCCTTTGGGGATCCTCACTGGCCGTGGTGATGTACTGGCAAAGGCGCTGGCTGCAGCGGGATCAGGTGGGTTTTCCCGATGTCATCATGCTGGCGCGTGCAGATACGACGGTGGTGGAATGTAACGAAGCTTGCCAGAAAATCTTGGGGGATTGGCGGGGCAGGCGCTGGATCGACGTGCTGCCGGCAGAAGAGCAAGAGCAGGCGCAGCAAAAGATAGCCCAGCTCACCCCTCAGCAGCCTACCTTCACCCGAGTTGGCAGGGTATCGGATGCAGCGGGGCAGGTGCGGTGGTTTGAGTGGATCAACCAAGGCATTTTTGACCGGCGGGGCCGCTTGCAGTTTATTCGCGGCGTGGGCCGAGACATTACCGAGAAGAAACAGTTGGAAGAAAACCTGCGGCTGCGGGAGGCCCAACTGCGCACCTTGTTGGATGCCCTGCCATTGGCGGTGTGGGCCAGGGATCCCCAGGGAGTGCTAATTTTGCAAAATGCCACTGACCGCGCCTGGTTTGGCGATCTGCTGGGTACTTCTCTGGAGGAGGTGGCTCGAGAATATCCCCACTGGCCGGAGTACACCTCTCAAGTTCTATCCGACGTAGAGCGGCAAGGGTTTTGCCAATTCGAAGGTAAGGAAATGATTCAAGGTCAGGAGCGCTATACTTATCGCCTGGCCGTAAAGCTTCAGGATCAGTCTAAAGGTTTGGGACTTCTCGGCATTGTCCTAGATATCACCGAACAAAAGCGCCTGCAACGAGAGCTAACAGATCAACAAGAACGCTTTCGCGCCTTCCTCAACAACAGCCACGACATTTTGTGTCGGATCGATGCCCAAGGTCTGCTGCGTGCCTTAAATCCTCCGGCTGCTGAGAAAATTTTGGGGCGTGCTCCCAATCAGGGAGAGGCCGTACCCTTGGATTGGGTTCACCCCGAGGATCGGCAGAACGTTGCTAATGCTCTTGAGCAACTCAAGGCTCGACCTGGCGAGACACTCAGCTTTATTTACCGGGCCCAACACGCCGACGGCCAGTGGGTGTGGCTGGAGAGCCTCTGCACCAATCTTTTGGAGGATCCCTCTGTGCAAGGGATCGTTTCCAGTACCCGCGATATCACCCAACAAAAGCAGGTGGAACTGGCTTTGCGAGAGAGCGAAGCCCGCTTCCGAGAAATTGCAGAGGCTGTACCGGTGGTTTTCTTTGTGTATTCTGCAGACTTGAGCCAGTCTCTCTACAAAAGCCCCCAAAGCGAGAAGATCTGGGGTTACACAGCAGAAGAGTTTCGCCGCAAGCCAGATCTCTGGAAAGACACGATCCATCCCGAAGATCTGCCAAGGGTACTGCAGGCGGCCGCCCGAGCCACTCAAGAAGCCCAGCAGATCACCTACCGCCTTTTCCATCGGGATGGCAGGCTGCGCTGGCTGCGTACTTCTTGCCGACCCATCTTGAACGAACAGCAAGAGGTTATCCGTATTGTTGGCATTACCGAAGATATTACGGAGCAGAAAGAAGCAGAGCTGGCTCTACAAGAAAGCGAAGCTCGGCTTAGGGCTATTCTGGACGGGATCCCTTTTTCTATCTTTCTCAAAGATCTGGAAGGGCGCTATCTTCATGTAAACAAGACTTATCTACAACAGAGAGGCTGCAAGGCAGAAGAGCTCTTTGGAAAGTTGGATAGTGAGCTGTTCGCATCAGAAGAGGCTCTAGAATTTCGAGATCAGGATCAAAAAGTCCTGCAATCTCCGCATCCTGTCAGCTACGAGCGAACCTTTTTCCGCGATGGCAAGAGATTGACCCAGTGGGTCACCAAGTTTGCCCTGCGGGATCAGCAGGGGTCTCCTTACGCCGTTTGCGGCATCGCTGTGGACATAACGCCCCTCAAACAAGCCCAAGATCTGTTGCTGAAAGAAGCAGAGCGGGAGCGGCTGCTTGGAGCTTTGCTGCGACGCATCCGTCAGGATTTGGATTTGCAATCTATCTTGCAAACCACTGTTGCAGAAGTGCGAGAGATTTTCCAGGTGGATCGGGTGATGATCTATCAGTTGCAGGAAGGTGTAGGGGGGTTTGTAGCTGCTGAGTCGGTGGCGGATCCCTGGCCCAGCCACTTGGGCCGCTACGTGTGGGATGAGTATTTCCAAAGGGATCCGTGCTATCGCAAGTACCAAGAGGGCTTTGTGCAAGCCATAGCCAACGTGGCGACGGCCAATTTGGATCCTTGCTATCGGGAGCTCTTGGAATCTTTCCAGGCCCAAGCCAACTTGGTGATCCCAATTCGGCGGGGAGAGGATCTCTGGGGCTTTCTGGTGGCACAGCACTGCCAATCCAGCCGCCCTTGGCAAGAGTGGGAAATCCGGCTTTTACAAGAGCTGAGCGATCAATTAGCCATCGCGTTGCAACAGGCCCAGTTATATGAACAACTGCAAGCCCTCAACCAAACCTTGGAAGAAAAGGTTCGGCAACGCACCTCTGAGTTGCAGCGATCCCTGCAATTTGAGGCCCTGCTGAAACGCATCACTGACCGGGTGCGCGACTCTCTGGATGAAGCTGAAATTCTCAACACCGCTCTGCGCGAGCTGGGAGAAAACCTAAATGCAGATGGCTGCTATATTGGCCTTTACAACGCCGATCTCACCCTTTCCGCCATCAGCTACGAGTATTGTCCTCGCTTGGGGTCGGCCTTGCATACTTGTATTCCCTTTGCCCAATATCCAGATCTCTACGCCCAGTTGTTGCGAGGAGAGCCCTGCATATTTTGTTTACTTCCTGACGCCCCCCGCCAAGGATCAGTCTTGGTCTGCCCTCTGCGGGATGGGGAGCAAGTCTTGGGGGATCTGTGGGTTTTTCGCAGCAGCGAGGAAAGTTTTGATGAGCAGGAAATGGATCTCGTAGCTCAAGTGGCCAATCAATGTGCTATCGGCCTAAGGCAGGCGCGCCTATTCCGAGCTGCCCAAGAGCAGGTGCAAGCCCTGGAGCGCCTCAACCGCTTGAAAGACGATTTCATCAGCACTGTCAGCCACGAGCTGCGCACTCCTCTAACCAGCATGAAAATGGCCCTGAAAATGTTGCAGATGGCTCCCACTGGGGAGAAACGAGCTCAATACTTAGCCATTGCAGAGCGAGAATGCCAGCGGGAAATCGAGCTCATCAACGACCTGTTGGATCTGCAGCGGTTGCAGTCCGGGACCTACGCTCTAAGTGTGCAAACCCTCACCTGGCGGGAGCTGCTAGGGGATCTGTTAGCCATTGCCGAAGAGCAGGCCCGCGCCAAAGGGCAAACCTTTCAAGCCAGTGTCCCTCTGGAGAGCACCCTCACGACGGATCCCTTGCTGTTGGGACGCATCCTGCGGGAGCTCCTGCACAACGCGGTGAAATACACCCCCGGCCAGGGATCCATCCGCCTAGAAGTCAGGGTTGAGGCCAACCGAACTCGCATCCAAGTCAGGAATAGCCAAGAGATCCCGGCTGAGGAACTCACCCGCATTTTCGAGCGCTTTTACCGGATCCCCAGCCATGATCCTTGGAAAGAAGGGGGCACCGGTCTGGGCTTGGCTTTGGTGAAACAAATGGTGGATCAACTGAGGGGATCCATCGAGGTCAGCAGCGCCGCCGGCTGGACAACTTTCACGCTCCACCTGCCCCCTCTGCCCCAGTTTTAAAGGTTGAGCGGATCCCTGGGGACTCCTGCTTTGCGCTTGCGCTTTTCCAGGTTGGTTTCAAAGTAGCGATGGTTACGCAGATCTGGCAAGATTCCTGCCTCAGAAACTTAGCCCTTAAAGCGGCGCAGCGCCGATTTGATCCCTACCTTAGGGGTTCTCTCCCCCGGTACCTCTGCACAGCCCGTCTTATTGTAAGTTCTGTAGCAACAGATACGGAAATAGTTCCCAACACAGATGCTCATCTCGGCCAGAAGAGATAGAGGCTGAGTATTCTGAGGGTTGCTGTCGTATCCGGGATCTGGATTGGCCGCCAACCCAACCTTCTCAATCTGGTCACGCTGCCGAAGACGCGAGGCAGAGAGGATTTGTTGCAAGTAAGTTTCAATTCACAACTTTTTCTTAATAAGTGATTTCGGTTCTTGAGGATCTGGCTTACTTTGTTACCTGTAGAGTGTTCCTTGCCAAAAACCTATGAGCATTGTTGCCCAAGTCATCGCGCAGTCGGACGCGGCTGATCGCTTCCTCAGCAGTGCCGAGATCGCCAAGCTAGAGGATTTCTTCAGCAAGGGTCAAGTTCGCATCCGAGCCGCCCAAAAGTTAGCAGAGAACGAGCAAAAAATTGTCCAGGAAGGCAGCAAACGGTTTTGGGCCAAATGCCCCAACACCCCCAGCAATAAGGGCAACCCTCAAAAAACTGCCCTCTGTCAACGAGATCAAGGCTGGTATATCCGCTTGGTTAGCTATTGCATCTTGGCAGGCAACGATAAGCCGCTGGAAGATATCGGCTTGAACGGCATGCGAGAAATGTACATCTCTTTGGGCGTGCCGCTACCCAACCTGCGGGTGGCGATGAGCTGCCTAAAAGAGGTAGCTGCCGGCATTCTTTCTTCAGAGGAGATGGCTCTAGCTGCCCCCTACTTTGATCGACTGATTCGCGCTTTTTGAATCGATGAATGGATAGACAAATCGCTGCCCTCTCGCTCAGTTTTAGAGTTGAGGCGCGCTACTCCTGCCTCTGTGAGCTTGAGGTTTCGGCTGGCTTTGCGAGCTTGACCTGCAAGCTGTGAAGTTGTCTTAAGTTGCAATCCATAAGAGTTCTCACAGGCAATGCCTGAGCAAGCGGTGCAAGGACTCCGTCCCGCTAACGCGAACAGCATTTGCCCAATTGCCTCAAGAAATCAGTCCCTACTAGTGCTTAGAGGAGAAAAATCCATGAAAGATACCATCACTTCCCTGATTAACCCCGCCGATGAGAAAGGCTCTTACTTAGATGCCGCAGCTCTGGAACAATTAAATCGCTATTTCCAGAGTGGCAACATGCGCGTCAAGGCGGCCAAAACCATCAGCTCCAGCGCCAGCAGCATTATCAGCAAAACGGTTGCCAAGAGCTTGCTCTACGGGGATATTACCCTACCGGGGGGCAATATGTACCCTACTCGGCGCTACGCGGCTTGCTTGCGGGACCTGACCTATTTTCTACGCTATGCCACCTACGCCATGTTGGCTGCCGATCCCTCAATTTTGGATGAGCGCGTGTTGCAGGGTTTAAAAGAAACTTACATCACCCTCGGCGTTCCCATCGATCGCGTCATTCAGGCCCTCAATGCCATGAAAGAGGTCCTGACCGAAAGTCTCGACACAGAGGCAAGTCAAGAAATGGCCGTTTATCTTGACCATATCATTGCCGGTCTGAGCTAAACGTGCCTGTATTTTTGAGGGCTCACTGAGGAGCTATCTATGAATGCCAAAAAGATGCACCCATCGGGCTACCCCTGGTGGTCAGGTAACGCTCGATTGATGAACCTCTCTAATACTTTTATCGTGGCGCATGTGGCCCATGCGGCCTTGATCATGGCTTGGGCGGGGGGCTTTACCTTGTTTGAGCTGGCCAAGTTCTCGCCAGAGCGGCCCATGTACGAGCAAGGGCTGATTTTGCTGCCCCACTTGGCCACATTGGGGTGGGGGGTTGGCCCCGGTGGCCAGATCGTCAATACCTTTCCCTATGTGGCCATTGCCTCAATTCACCTGGTGGCTGCCGGCGTGTTGGCTGGAGGAGCCTACTTCCACCAAACCCAACTTCCCCCCAGCTTAGATATGGAATTCGGCAGGGCTGCCAAGTTTCACTTCACTTGGGATGATGCCAAAACGTTGGGAGTGATTCTGGGGCACCACCTACTGATTTTGGGCCTGGGATCCCTATTGTTGGTGGCCAAGGCGATGGTGTTCGGGGGGCTGTATGACGCCAACACCGGTCAGGTACGCCTGGTTACGGCTCCAACTTTGGACTTTGCCACCCTTTGGAACTA
The DNA here is from genome assembly GCF_054059455.1 of Thermostichus sp. MS-CIW-23. NCBI lineage: Bacteria > Bacillati > Cyanobacteriota > Cyanophyceae > Thermostichales > Thermostichaceae > Thermostichus > Thermostichus sp. MS-CIW-23. The sequence continues at coordinate 102,289 of NZ_JBSSCC010000001.1, forward strand.
CCGCACCCACCTGTTTGATGTCAATAATTTGGAAGACTTGGTGGGGGGCCATATCTATGTGGGAGCTCTTCTCTTGTTGGGAGGGGTGTGGCATATCCTGGTTCCGCCGTTTGAGTGGGTTAAAGCTCGCTTTCTCTTCTCAGCAGATGGGATCCTCTCCTACTCTCTATTCGGCATCGCCCTAGCCGGTTTTGCGGCTTCTTACTACTGTGGGTTTAACTCGCTGGCCTACCCGGTGGAGTTTTACGGCCCCACCCTGGAGCTGAAATCCGCCTTTACTCCTTACTACTTCGATCCAAATCAAACGGGAGCGTGGAACTACTCCTCAAGGGTTTGGCTGGCGAATGCTCACTTCTACTTAGCCTTCTTTTTTCTACAAGGATCCCTGTGGCATTTTCAGCGAGCGATGGGATTTGATGTCGGCAAGATGCTGCAGCTTTGGCAGCAGAGTCGGCAGGAAATGACCTCTCAGTCGGTGTATCAGGTTCAATTTCAGTGCCGACCTCAGCCTGACTTTGCAACTTTTTACGAGCCGCCCTTTGCAGGTCCAGAGCCTCTATCTGTATCTCCCGAGGATATCTACTGGTATCAGCCGCCAAAGGCTCCCAGCTCCAGATCTCTATCGTTGATAAACGGCGTTCGGCAAACTCTCTATGAAGTGAACTACACCCTTAGGAGGTGGATCTTCTACGAGCCCGCAAGAGAGAAGATAGCTTTCAATCGTTCTGACTTAAAGGCAGATTATGGTTCGCGCAAGTCAAGGGCTGATTTCTCGAAGTTTGCTCGATCTCTGCCCAAAGTCTTCTACGAGCCGAGCAGAGTTCAGGCTTAACCTACCTGGGATTTGAGGGGGTTTGGCCCTCAGGAGAGGTGATTACCCTGCCTGGGGGCTTTTTGCTTTGCTAGGGCTCCGCAGTGTGGGCTAAGGAAGGGAGTACCGATCTAGACTTGGCCTTGGTGAAGCAAATGGTGGATCAACTGAGGGGATCCATCGAGGTCAGCAGCGCCGCCGGCTGGACAACTTTCACGCTACATCTACTCCAATTGCTGCAATTCTAACCCCTACTCCACCACTCGCCCTCGCTTGGGGATTTGGGATACAGTACTGGTAGGGATCCTGAGGAGCTTTGCCTAAACCTATGACAACTCGCCTGGCTCCGCCTCTTACCCTTGAAGACTTCCTCAAGTTGCCTTACATAGAAGATTCTCCGGCGTGGGAGTATGTGGATGGAGTTGCCATTCAAAAACCGATACCCAAAGCCCGCCACTCCATTTTGCAAAAACACCTTGTGGCCGAGGTTGATGGCAGCACCACCGACTATACTGCCCTACCCGAACTGCGTTGCACTTTTTCCGGTCGTTCCATTGTTCCCGATATTGCCGTAATTGCGTGGGATCGAACTCGCCTAAGTGAAACAGGCGAGCCAGAGGATGACTTCACCGCAGCACCCGACTGGATTATCGAAATTCTTTCGCCGGGTCAAAGGGTAAGCCGTGTAATCGATAATATCCTGCATTGTCTAAAGCACGGCAGCAAATTAGGGTGGATGGTGGATTTAGACGATTACTCTGTTTTGATATTTGCCCCTCAACAAGAGCCAGAAATTTGCCGAGCAGATCGTCAGCTCAAGGTGATCGATGGGATCCAGTTAGCATTGACTCCACAACAAATCTTTGTTCTCCAATACACTACCCCCGCCGCATGGCCGTAACCCCCGTGGGATCCAGCACCTTGCCCCGTTCCACCTCGGCATAGACCAGGTAGCGATCCCCGCAGTCCATCCAAGTTTTCACACGGCACTCCAGGTAAGCTAAGGCATCCAACAAAATGGGGCAGCCATTTTCGGCAGTGGCCGTGGCCAAGCCGGCAAACCGATCTTCTCCAGGGCGCTGGGGCCGCTGAAAGTGCCGCTGCAAGTTGCTGCCCTTGCCTTCCCGCAAGATGTTGAGCACAAAGGGTGCCTGGGGATAGGTCAGCAGTTCGGCTTCTTGGTCCTTGCTCACCGATAGAGTTAGCCCCGGCGGATTGAAGCTGGCCTGGGCCACCGACCAGGTGAGAAAGCCACGGCGGGTCTCTCCTTGCAGGGCGGTGACTACACACAGGGATCCCACCACCCGGCTCAGGGCTTGCCCAACCCGATCCGCCTGAGTTTCGCTGCTGGTTTGGCGAGGGGCGCGGGCTCGTTTGGCTTTGCGCAGGGCCTGAGCAAACTGGGATCCCGCCTCTTGACAGGCTTCCAGGATTTCAGGGGTGGGCTTAAACTTGGCGCGGATCGTCTCAAACCCCAAGGAAAAGCCGGCATTGAGCAACTTGTTCTCGATGAGATCCACCGCTTCTCCGCTCCAGCCGTAGGAGCCGAAAACCCCGGCCAATCGGGTGGTGGGAACTGAAGAAAGGATGATGCCAAGGGCGGTTTGGATCTGCACAGGAGGATGGCCGGCCAAGGTCGGGGATCCGATAACAAACCCTTGGCAGCGCTCCAGAGCCTGGGCGATCTCCTCCGGAGTGGCCCATTCGCAGTTGATCCGCTCCACCTTAACGCCGGCCCGCTCCAACCCTTGGGCTATGGCCATGGCCATCAAACCTGTATTTCCGTAAGCAGAAGTGTATAGGAGAGCTACCCGCTGCTCGCCGGGATCCTCTTCGCACCAAGTGTGGTAGTCCAGCCGCAAGCGCCGCAGGCTGTGGCGCACCAAGGGGCCGTGGGCAGGGGCATAGATTTGGGCGGGAAATTCTTCCAACTTGGCCAGGGCTGCCTTCACCTGGGACAATTGGTTGCGGTGCAAACAGTCGAAGTAGTAGCGGCGGTCTTCGCTGAGCTGCCGCCAATGTTCGTCAAACACTTGCTCATCGCACACGTGGGCGCCGAACAGCTTATCGGTGTAGAGGATCCCGGTAGCCGGATCGTAGGCACAGAGGGCATCGGGGTGGCGGGGTGTGGGCACGGTGCGAAAGTGCAACTCATGCCCTTCTCCCAAATCCAGGCGATCCCCATCTCGGATGACCCGCAAACGGAAGGACTGGTGGCCATTGTAGAAAATGCCCAGATCGGCGGCTTCTTCTTCGTCGCGACTGCGGGGCAAGGGATCCATCTCTTCAAAGGCGGCCCGTAGCGTAATGGATCCCGGTTTGGAGCAGAGCACCATCGCATAGGGAGCCAGAGGCAATAGGGCTTTGAGAGTGGCAATGCGGTTAAAGTTGACGTGGCTGAGCAAAATAAAGTCCAACCGCTGTAGGTACTGGTGTTGGGCCAGCTCTTCTAAAAAGATGCTGGTGAACGATTCCCCCGGAGGATCGATGAGAAGGGTTTGGCGGGCCTGGATGAGGTAGCTATTGGCAGTGGTGCCCCGTTGCCGAGCGTATTCCAGCTCAAACTTCAGGCGATCCCAGGTGCGGGAGCGGAGAACCAACGTGGACGGGCCGATAAGGGCAACTTGGACATCGCGGGCGGGGATCTTGCTCTCCATAGCAGCCTCCGATGCGGTATCTGTCCTCACCTTGCCACGAAACTGGGGGAATGGGGATCCCTTTTCAGAGTTTCGGGAGCCCACGGCCCGGCTTGCCCAAAAGTTAAGTCTGAGGCCCCGTCCTCACAACTGCGCAAGAAGCAAGCGATTGAGGTGGGGAGTGTGTCAAGTTTTTTCAAAGTCGGCCGGGCAAAAAGGAAGAGGCTAAGATCGGCTTGTAGCGTGTTCAGGCTGCCTATGTCTGCCCGATCCAAGTCCAAAGTGGAGGCCCCTACCAAGGGGATGGATCCCCGCCAGTTTACCGAAGCTGAGGTGGCGGCAATTGCAGAGCGGTTGGAGCGCAATGACTATCCGACCGTCTTTGGCTGCTTGGAAGACTGGCATGCCCTTCGAGCCGTTGCCTTTTATGCTCCCCACTTAGTGGCTCCCTATGCACATCTGTTGGAGTGGGAAGTGGATGAAGATTAGGGCTGTCCTTGCAGTTCTTAAAGGGATCCCAGTGCTCAGGGCAACGAGGGGGGAGGATTTCCGTCAGAGCCTTGCCGGCGAATCAGATAGCGCACTTCTTCAAGGAGAACGTTGAACCTCTGATCCGTTTCCGCCTGCCGTTGGTTGATGGCCTGAATGGCGCGTTCGTGCTCTCGTTGTAGGGCGGTGAGGGTAACCAGAGCTTGAGTCACTTCCTCTGCCCACTCGGCAAGGTGAGCTAAGTCAGAGCGGGTCTCGCTGACAACTTGCTGTAGCTCTCGCAGGCTTTGAGCTTGGGCAGCAGCTTGTTCGGCAAATTCGGCGCGGCTTTCTTGGATGGACTGGCGCAGCTCCTGGACCGATTGGCAGAGCTCCCGGATTTCTCGGCTGTTGGCAGCAGTCTGTTCAGCCGTCCAAGCCAGCAGTTGTTCCACCCGGTCTAAGCGGTCTTGGCTCTGACTATTCACTCCGATGCCTCGCCTTGTGAGTCTCTTGACAAACTGCAACCGATCATAAACGAAGTTGAGCTCTGCCAAACAGGATAGGGGGAATGGTCATTCCCAGAGCCGCCGGATTGGAGAGCGATGCAGCAACTGGTGGGCTTCGGCCAGCAACTCCGGGATAGGCAGATGTTCTGGGCAGCGGGGTAAGCAGTCACCGCATTCGGTACAGCGGTCGGCAAGTGACCCCGGAAACCAATGCCCAGCTTGGCCGAACATGTTGTAGCGGTACTGGGCAAACTCCGTCATCTCGTGGGCAATGGCCAAGTTGCGCAAACGCAGCACTTCGGGAATGTGGATCCCTTCTGGGCAGGGCAGGCAGGCGTAGCACTGGGTGCAGCGGCTGGATCCCAAGCGTTCCTGCTCGGCTTGGCGCAACCGCTCCTGAATCTGAGGGCCATCCACCCACCAACGGTCGGGATCCTGTAAAGCCGACAAGGCCACCTGTAGCTCCTCAGGATGAGTGATGCCCAGGCTGAGGGTGTGAACACGGGGATCCGCCAGCAAAAAACGATAGGCAAACTCCAAGGGGCTGAAAGGGGCACAGCACTCCTGCAGGTGTTGGGGCGGGCGATAGAGCATTCCCCCTTTATCGGCAGGAGAAATGATGAACACGCCCATATCTTGCTGGGCAGCCGCTTCTAGGGCCGGTGCATTGCGCTGTTGGAAAAAGTGATAGTGCAAATTAACAAAGTCAAAGCATCCTGTCTGGATGGCCTGCAAAATTAACTCCAGGGATCCATGGGTGGAAAACCCAATGTGGCGCACCCAGCCTTCTTGCTGCATCTGCTTGAGAATCGGCAACCCTTTCTGCAGCACCCACTCCAGATGTTCCGGCAGGTTGATGCCATGAAAGGCAAATTGATCCAAGTAATCCACCCGCAGACGGCGCAGGGATCCCTGAAGCCGCTCTCGCAACCCATCTGTGGGAGTGAGTTTGCTGGTCAGAATCAACTGATGGCGTGAAAAGGGCAGGGTTTGCAAAATCTCGCCCAAGAGCACCTCGGCATGGCCATAAGCCTGAGCCGTTTCGATGTGGTTGATCCCTGCGGCTAGGGCTGCCTCAACGGTTGCCTGAGCTTGATCCCTGGGCACATTGACCAAGCGCATGCTGCCCAGAGAAAAAACCGAGACCAGCTGTTGGGTGCGCCCAAAGCGACGGTAAAGCATTCTGGTTGAGGTAGCACCGGCAACTTCCATCAAGCCACCCCCTGGAAACGAGAAACGGCCTCAGATTGTCGGGTACAGACGGCATTTCCCTCAGGGGATTGGGGGTTTTTGCCCAGCAGTTCTGCCGCCAGCAGGATCGCCTGCTTAAGGCTCTCGCACCGGGCCACCCCTTGGCCGGCAATGTCGAAGGCGGTGCCATGATCGGGAGAGGTGCGAACAAAAGGCAACCCAATTGTCAGGTTGACTGCCCGGTCAAAAGCCAGCATCTTCACCGGGATCAAACCTTGATCATGATAGAGAGCCAAGTAGGCATCTGCCACGGCTGGAGATCCCTGGCCATGCCAGGCTTGCGCGGGAGCCAGCCACATGGTGTCGGGGGGAAGCGGCCCCCAAATTTGGGCGTGGGCATAGGTGCGCAGCAGCTCGGTCAGCCATTCTTTTTCCTCCGATCCCAGTTGCCCCTGTTCGCCGGCATGGGGATTCAGGCCGGCTACTGCAATCACAGGATCCCGGATCCCAAAGGTGTGGCGCAGGGATCCCACCAGCAAATCCAGCGCTGTCCGCACCCGCTCTGGGGTCAGCACGGTGGGCACCTGGCCGAGGGGAATATGGGTGGTGGCCAGCAAAACCCGCATCTGCCAACCGCTGTGGGGGGAACGGGCAACAAACATCATCCCGTAGTGCTCAGACCGACTCAGCTGGGCCAAAACTTCTGTTTGACCAGGGAACCGATGGCCGGCTCGATGCCAGAGATACTTGGCGATGGGCGCTGTCACGATCCCCTGAAACTCGCCCCGCAGCGTCTGTTCGACTGCCGTTTTCAGGTAAACAAAACTGACCCCACCACTGTCAGCATCCCCTTGACCAATACAGCCAGGCTGTAACCGAAAGCCTGTGTCGCATTCCAGCATCGGGATCCCTGCCGGATGGGCCAATGGAGCCGGCAACCGATCTCTCAGCAGGCGATAGGTGGCTTCTAGAACCTGCCGATCCCCTACAACCGTGATGTGGGCGCAAGACTGCACCTCAGGATCCGCCAGCGCCTTGAGCACAATTTCCGGCCCAATTCCCGCGGGATCCCCCAAGGTCAGCGCCAGTTTGGGCCGTGGAATGCTCATGGTGTCTTTTCTTGAGAAGACGGACGATCCCCATGTTCCAGGGGAAAGAGAGTGCTGAGGAAAGCTGTGGGGAAGGTCGCCATCCCTTTGAGCAAGAATTCTGAGCTCAGCCTATCAAGTCAGCTGCAAGGGGATCCATGCCGGCAAAATGGTTTAATGAGGGTTTAGCGATATTGAACCTCTATGGCCGAGACATTCCTTTACAACGCCTTGCGTGCTGCCCTCGACGAAGAAATGGCCCGGGATCCCAACGTATTTGTTTTGGGAGAAGATGTCGGCCATTACGGCGGCTCCTACAAAGTCACCAAAGACCTGTATCGCAAGTACGGGGAGATGCGCCTGCTGGATACCCCCATTTGCGAGAACAGCTTCACCGGCCTGGCCATCGGGGCAGCCATGACCGGCTTGCGCCCGGTGGTGGAAGGGATGAACATGGGCTTTCTGCTGCTGGCCTTCAACCAAATTGCCAACAATGCCGGTATGCTGCGCTACACTTCCGGGGGCAATTTCAAGATCCCGATGGTCATCCGCGGGCCGGGCGGGGTGGGTCGTCAGTTGGGAGCAGAACACTCGCAGCGGCTAGAGGCCTACTTCCAAGCGGTGCCCGGGCTTAAGATCGTGGCCTGTTCAACTCCCTATAATGCCAAGGGCTTGCTCAAGTCCGCCATCCGCGACGACAACCCAGTTCTCTTTTTCGAGCATGTCCTTTTGTACAACTTGAAAGAAGATCTGCCAGAAGAGGAATACCTTTTGCCTCTGGACAAAGCCGAAATCGTCCGATCCGGCTCCGATGTTACCCTGCTCACCTACTCCCGCATGCGCTACCACGTGCTCAAGGCCGTGGACACCTTGGTGCAGCAGGAGATCGACCCTGAGGTGATCGATTTAATCTCGCTGAAACCTTTAGATATGGGAACCATTGCCGCTTCGGTGCGCAAAACCCATCGGGTGATCATTGTTGAGGAAGACATGAAATCGGGTGGCATTGGGGCGGAACTGACAGCTCGCATCATGGAAGAACTGTTCGATGAGCTGGATGCGCCGGTGATGCGTTTGGCTTCGCAGGACATTCCCACCCCCTACAACGGCACGCTGGAGGCGGCCACCATCGTGCAACCTGCAGATATTGTGGCGGCGGTGGAGCGGCTCCTCTACGCGGATTAGAACCCCCAAAAATCCCTACAAAACAGCGCCGAAATCCATCTCCCAGCAACTTGCAAAATCCTCAGGGCAACCTTGCTAAGATTTCCATGGCAGGGATCCGCGAATATGCAAGGCGTACTGCTGATCCTCTACATGTTGGTTGTCAGTGGCCTGATTGCCGTTGTTGGGGATCGGGTGGGCTATCGCATTGGCAAAAAACGCCTCACCTGGTTTAACCTGCGCCCCCGCCATACCGCCATTCTGGTGGCCGTGGTGACCGGCGTGAGCATCTCCGCCCTGACTTTGGGCACACTGCTGCTCCTCAACCGCTCTCTGTCGGAGGCCCTGTTCAGCTACACCAACCAAATTGCCCAGGCGGAGCAAGAGCTGCGGGCCCTCAACCGCCAAAAAGCCCTCTTGGAAGCGGAAAATGCCGCTCTCAGGGTTGAGCGGGATCACCTCAAGATGGATCTCGACCAATTTCGCAGCCAGCAGTCGGCAGCCCAAACCCGCCTGAGCGAAGTGCGCGATCAGCTGGCAGTGGCGCTGCAGGAGCGGCAGGAGGCGGAGGCCAAGCTGGCGGCAGCCAACGAGCAACTGGCCAAGGTGCAGCCCAGTTTGGATCGAGCCCATGCCGAGTTGGAGGCAGTGAAGGCAGAGGTGGAGTCGGCCCGCCAGGTGATCGCCACCCTGGAGTCGCAAAAACAAGCCCTGCAACTGGATCGGGATCAGCTGGAGCGCTCCCTGGATGTGGTGCAGGCGGCCTTAACCCAACTGGAGAACCAGAAAAACCAGCTTGAGCAGGAGATCGAGCAGCTCAACCAATTGGCGGTGCGGCTGCGGCGGGGGGAACTGGCCATCTTGGCGGGGGAAGTTTTGGCAACAGGAGTTGTGGAGGCTCCAAGAGGGGCAAAACCAGAGGCGATCCGGCGGCAGTTTGAGCACCTTTTGGCCCAGGCGGAACAGCGGGCCCTTGCCCTTGGATCCCAGCCCATGCCCCCTCTGGAAAACGCGATCTTGATCCGCCGCGAGGATGCCGACCAAGCCCTGGAGAAGTTGCGAGAACCCGGTAGCTGGGCGGTGCGCATTCTCTCTGTTACCAACCGGCTCAAGGGGGAGCCTGTGCCTGTGCTCGTGCAGATTTACCCCAACCAGCGGATTTTCGCCAAGGGATCCGTGCTGGCCCACGGGGTGATTCAACCGGGTTTGAGCGAAAATCAGATCCAACAGCAACTGCTGGGGCTGCTGAACCAGGCCAATCAGCGCTCGCAAGAGGAGGGGCTTCTCTCGGATCCCATCACCGGCACTGTGGGGGAGTTCTCCCAGGTCAAGTTTCTGGAGGTTGTGCAGCATCTCCGCCAGAGCACCACCCCTCTGGATGTGAAGCTGGTTGCCGACACCGACATCTACACAGCGGGGCCATTGCGGGTGAGTTTTCTGATGGCAGAAGCTTCCGGTCAACCCGGCTCTTCTGGGGCTCAGCAGGCGGGGCGTCCCGAGGGATGACGGATCCACTCCACCCGGCAAGACTGAAGGGCCAACGAGTGCTGATCGGTTTCGACCCAGGGCGCGACAAATGCGGCATTGCTGTGGTGCAGGTGTTTACGCAAACGGAGCTGAAGGTTTTACACCGGGAGGTGGTCCCTTCCGCGGCAGCGCTGTCTAGACTACAAACGCTCCGGCAACAGTTTCAGGCGGAGCAAGTGATCCTGGGCAATCAGACGACGGCCCAAGCCTGGAAGTCTCAACTGGAATCGATCCTCCCCCCGCAGCAGATTGTCCTGGTGGATGAGCGGCACAGCTCCCAAGAGGCCCGTCAGCGCTACTGGGATTTTTACCCACCGCAGGGATGGCAGCGGCTGTTGCCCAAGGGGATGCGGGTGCCGGCCAAGGCTTACGATGATCTGGTGGCTCTCATTCTGGTGGAGCGGTACTGTCGTGGGCGAGATACGGCTGAGCCGACGTGAGCTTCTACAGGGGATCCTGCTGGGGCTAATGGCGGCAGGATGTGGGGGGCCGGATGCACACCTGCCTCTTGTCGTGGCGCTCAAGCAAGGGATCCCCGCCAGTTTGCTCAACGAGTTTCGCCGCAGGACTCAGGCCCGCTTTCGGTTGCAACTGTTGGATAGTCGGGATCAGTTGTTGGCCTATCTCCGGCAAAGCGTCCAGCCGGCTGATCCGGCCTGGTGGGATCCAGGGGGATGGTTCCGGCGGCGGCTGCCGGTGGCGGCTTTGAGTTTGTTGGGGGCCGACGCTTTGGATCGGGCCATAGCTGCCGGTTGGCTGGCTCCTCTGCCGGCAAGCCTGTTGGGAGAACGATGGCAGAATCTGGATCCCCGTTGGCAAGCTGCGGCACTCCGGGACGGGCAGATTTGGGGTGTGCCCTGGCGCTGGGGGGTAACGGCCATTGCCTACCGCCGGGATCGGGTGAGGGAGCCCATTCGGGACTGGGCGGATCTGTGGCGGCCTGAGCTGGCCGGCAAACTGACTCTGCCGGATCATCCGCGGGAGGTGATTGGGCTAACCCTGAAGAAAATGGGCCGCTCCTACAACGATCCCCTCAACCCTGAGGATGTGGAATTACGGCAAGAGCTGGGATCCCTGCACCGTCAGGTTTTAACTTACACCTCTTCCGACTACCTGCCCATCTTGCGCTTGGCCGATAGCTGGGTGGCCGTGGGCTGGTCGCAGGATCTCTACGCCACCCAAGCCAACTACCCTGAGCTGGCAGTGGTGATCCCGGCCTCCGGATCCGCCATCTGGTGGGATGTCTGGGTGCGACCCCACGTCGAAGACCATGCCCACGAAGACAATGCCCACACAGAATCAACCCAGACCGATTCCGGATCCCTGTTGGCTGACTGGCTTGATTTTGTCTTGAATCCTGAATTTGCCCCCCGCTTGGTCAACCTGAGCGGGATCCCTTCGGTTTTGCCGCTGGATCTGGCTCAACTTGCCCCACGCCTGCAACGCAGAGCCGACTTGCAAATCTCCACTTGGCAACGCTCGGAGATCTGGCGCCCCTTGAGCTCAGCCGAAGCCGAGTCCTATCTCAACCTCTGGGATCAAATGCGGCGGGGCCTTTTGTAGAAACACAGCGAGCGCGAGCCCTCCACTCTGCAACACTTCGTCAAGGTCCGCAATGCTTCTGAGGAGCTGTGGTAGGATGCCTGCTGTCTGATGAGCCAGTTGCACTTGCATCGAGGAGAGCACCTTGAGTCTGAGAGTTGCTGTTGTGGGGGGCGGCCCAGCCGGAGCCTCTGCTGCCGAAGTTCTGGCCCAATCTGGAATCGAGACCTTTTTGTTTGAGCGGAAGCTGGACAACGCCAAGCCCTGCGGGGGCGCCATTCCCCTCTGTATGGTCTCCGAGTTCGACCTCCCCGAGGGGATCATCGACCGCAAAGTGCGCAAGATGAAGATGATCTCCCCTTCCAACTATGAGGTGGATATCGCCCTCGAAAAAGAAAACGAGTACATCGGCATGTGCCGCCGCGAGATCTTGGATGCCTTCTTGCGCAATCGTGCCCACCAAAAAGGGGCGGAGCTGATCAACGGCAAGGTAATGCATCTGGAGATCCCCCAGAATGGCCGGGATCCCTACATCCTGCACTACAACGATTTTTCCGACGGATCGAGGCAAGGGGTGCCGCGTTCTTTGGCTGTGGATGTGGTGATCGGGGCGGATGGGTTCCACTCCAAGGTGGCAGAAGCCATTGGTGCTGGCGACTACAACTATGCGCTGGCCTTTCAGGAGCGCATCCGGCTCCCGGACGACAAAATGGCCTACTACGCAGAGCGGGCAGAAATGTATGTGGGGGACGATGTTTCTCCAGACTTTTATGCCTGGGTGTTTCCCAAGTCCAACCATGTAGCCGTGGGCACCGGCACCATGAGGGCAAACCAAGCCCACATCCAAAAGTTGCAAGCTGGGATCCGCGCCCGTGCTGCCGAGCGTATCCGCGGCGGCCAGGTGATCAAGGTGGAAGCCCATCCGATCCCAGAGCATCCCCGCCCGCGCCGCGTGGTGGGCCGTGCTGCTTTGGTGGGAGATGCGGCGGGATACGTAACCAAATCCAGCGGCGAAGGGATCTATTTTGCCGCCAAGTCAGGCCGCATGTGCGCCGAGACCATCGTCGAGACCTCCAACGGCGGCAAGCGCATTCCCACAGAGGAGGATCTAAAACTGTATCTCAAGCGCTGGGATCGCCAGTACGGCCTGACCTACAAGGTCTTGGACATCCTGCAGCGAGTGTTCTACCGTTCCAATGCCACCCGCGAAGCCTTTGTGGAGATGTGCGCCGACCGGGACGTGCAGAGGATGACCTTTGACAGCTACCTCTACAAGACGGTAGTGCCCATGAGCCCTTGGGTGCAGTTCAAGATCACGGTCAAAACCCTGGGCAGCCTGATTCGCGGCAACGCTTTGGCTCCCTGAAGTAACCCTACTGCCACTGGAAGGTCACCGTGACGCGATCCCAATTGGCCTCGGTTTTCAGCACACTGGCGGAGGCCCTTTGTCCGGGGGGCACGTCGCTGGGCTCAAATGCTGCCACTCGCGTATCGACAACTTCTTCTCCCCGATAGAAGGTGAAACGAGCACGGGCGTTGAGAACCGTGCGGGTGCTGCGGTTGATCGCTTCCACGCTTAGGCGGCTACCGGCCCCCACTCGTTCTTCCCGAATGGATCCCACGATTACAAAATCTCCTGGGCTAGCGGCAGACTCGGCTGGGGTGGCGGTCGGAACTGGGGTGCCAGGCTGTGGGGCCGTCTCGCTTTGCTTGGGATCCGACTGCCTCAGCAGCTCCAAAACACGGGCCAACTCCTGCTGAAAGAAAACAAAGGCTTCCCGCGATTGGTTGGCCACCTGGGCCAAAATCAGTCGATCCGACTCCTCTACCGGAATTTCCAGGAGGGGAGCTGGCCCTTTTAGGGTGACTCGGATGCTGGCGACTTCTTGGTTGATGAACTTATCCAGGTAGGGAAAGATGTTGAGAATGCAATCTTGGAAGGATCCCATCGGCATGATGCGATTGTTGGTCAGCACCAAGTCGGCCCGCTCACAGCTAGTCCGATCCTCCATATCAATTTCCAAGGGCACCCGAAAGGAGCCGAGGCTGGTGTTGGTGATGGTAACCCCAATGCCGTACACCTCCTGCCGCCAGCCATGAACGATCTCCAGGCTGGGGCTGGTGACTTCCTCGGTGAAATACTCTCCGGCCCAGGTCGGGGATCCCCACAGAGGCAGGGCCAGTAGCAGCACAGGGAAATGGCAGGTCAGTCTCCCCTTCACCTCAACCTTCCTTAACTCAACTCGCGGACTTTGGGGCAGAGCAGCGGTGTTTCTTGCTCCCCCGGGATGGCAATAGCCTAACCTAGGGTCGGCGCAAGCCAGGGGGAGTCTTTGAATAATCTTTCCAACAATAACGGCTTTGAACTTCATCCGCTCTGCCCAAAGGGATAGCCCAGTACCCGTCTTCATCGAGCTGGGGGTTGCCTTAGCGGTGGATCCCAAGGGCCATTTTGTCGGGGCAGCGCCACGGGCTCTGCCGTTTTCCGCTGGGATCCCGTCTGCGATAGGATCAGAAGGTTCAGGAAGTGCCAAAATCCTAAGAGCCTCAGATCGAGTGCGACCGTGTTCCTCACCTTCTCAGCAGTATGGCTAGATCCTCAGCTTCGTGGCTCAGTCGGCTCTCCTTTTTGCGAGGGCTGATCTTCATCTTGGCCGTGGTGGTTGCCCTCGTTTACCTGGGCTTCAGCCGGGAGGTTCGCCTTGGCCTTGACCTCAAGGGAGGAACCCAGCTCACGCTACAAGCTGTGCCCACCGAGGAGGTGCCTGAAATCACCCCCGAAGTGATGCAGGGGGTAGAGGCCGTCATCCAGCAGCGGATCAACGGGCTGGGGGTGGCTGAGCCTCTGGTGCAGATCAGCGGCCAAGACCGCCTGTTCGTGCAGTTGCCGGGGGTGGCGGATCCGGATCGGGCCATTGCTCTCCTTGGAGATACAGCCCAACTGGAGTTTCGCAAGGGCTTGGTTCCCGTCGGCGCGCTGCCCCGCAACGAGCGGGGAGAGATAACCGCGGGGGAGGATCCGGATACTCTGTTTGAGCGAGTCGGCCTCACCGGGGATCTGCTGCGCAATGCCTATCCCCAAGCCCCTCGCCGCGGATCCCAGAGTTGGGAGGTGCTGCTGGAGTTCAAGCCGGAGGGGGCAGAAAAATTTACTCAGCTCACCCGAGATCTGGCCGGAACAGAACGTCCATTGGGCATTTTTCTGGACGACGTGTTGATCAGTGCCCCGATCGTGGGGCCGGAGTTTGCCCGCACCGGCATCACCGGCGGGACGGCGGTGATCACGGGCAATTTTACGGTGGAAACCGCCACTGACTTGGCGGTCAAGCTCAGGGCAGGAGCGCTGCCGGTTCCCATTCAGGTGATTGAAAATCGCACTGTCGGGGCCACTTTGGGGGAAGTGAGCGTGCGCCGCAGCCTCTATGCCGGGATCGGGGGCCTGGTGCTGGTTTTCCTCTTTATGGTGGCCTACTATCGCCTGCCAGGGCTGATTGCGGACATTGCTCTGCTTATCTACGCCCTCTGTACCTTTGCTCTCTTCCAACTGCTGGGGGTAACCATGACTCTGCCGGGGATCGCCGGCTTTATCCTCAGCATCGGCATGGCGGTGGATGCCAATGTGCTGATCTTCGAGCGCATCAAAGAAGAGTTGCGGGCCGGCAAATCCATCTACAAGTCCATTTCGGAAGGGTTTAACCGCGCCTTCAGCAGCATCCTGGACAGCAATGTGACCACCCTTTTGGTCTGTGGCGTGCTTTTCTGGCTGGGGATGGGACTGGTGAAAGGGTTTGCGGTAACCCTGGGCATTGGCATTCTGGTGAGCTTCTTTACGGCCATCACCTGCACCCGTAGCCTGCTCTTGGCGGCAATGGGGATCCCCAGCTTGCGCAAACCTGAGTTTTACGGCGTTCGGATGGAGGCGGCCCAATCATGACGGCTCAAGAGCTATCCCCCGTAGATCCCGCCTCTCGGTTGCTCGACTATCGCTTCGACATTGTTGGACGGAGCAAGCTGTGGTTCAGCTTGTCCTTGGCGGTGCTGTTGGTGGGGCTGGTCAGCATGGCCTTTTCCCTGGCTTCTCTGGGAACTCCCCTGCGGCTGGGGTTGGATTTTTCCGGCGGCACCTTGCTGGATCTGAGCTTTGAGCGGCCTGTCACCACCGAGGAGCTGCGACGGGCGCTGCAGGAACACAACCTGGGCACCAGCATCATCCAGCTGGACACCCAAACGGGCCAGGAAGCCCTGATCCGCATGCCCCCCTTGACTGAGCAAGAGCGGCTGGCCGTGGAAGCCACCCTGCGGCAGGAGGTTGCCCCCTTCCAGCGCAATCTGGTCGAGACGGTTGGCCCGACGGTGGGGCGTTTGCTCTTGCGTTCCGGCATCGTGGCCGTGCTCATCTCTTTCGGCCTGATTGTGGTGTATCTGGCCCTGCGCTTTCAGTGGGATTACGCGGTGTTTGCCATTGTGGCGCTGCTGCACGATGTAGTGTTGACGATAGGGCTATTTGCCCTTTTGGGCCTGACGGTGGGTATGGAGGCGGACAGCCTGTTTGTGGTGGCGCTGCTGACCATCATCGGCTTTTCCGTCAACGACACCGTGGTCATCTACGACCGCATCCGCGAGAATCTGCGTCTGGTGAGCCGCAAGGTCAGCCTGGCCGAGGTGGTAAACCTATCTCTGAACCAGACCTTTGCCCGCTCCCTGAACACCACCCTGACGACGATGCTGCCCCTAGTTGCCATCGCCATTTTCGGGGGAGCTACCTTGAAGGGGTTTGCCATTGCCCTGCTCATTGGCTTTACTTTGGGGGTGTATTCCAGCATTTTTATCGCCAGTCCCCTGTTGGTGTGGTGGCGGCAGCAGCGCTATGGCAAAAGTAGCGAAGATGCCCGCGCAGGCAGGGATCCCGATTCACTTCCCTCTGAGGGCTAGGGCCCCGATATCGGAAAAATTGGGTCGATTGGGTGGGGATCTGTCGTTCGCGCTGAGACGGTGTCCTCTGGGTTCACCATTGCAGTCTTTGCCCATGGGAGATCAGGTAGAGCTGTAAATCGGCTATTTTGCCTTGCGGTACGATCTGAGCTGGGATCAGGCCGGGAGCTTGACTGCGCAGCCAAGCCACGGTCAGGCCTGCTGCCGAGCCGATGGTCCATTCACCGTAATGCACGCGGGTGGCGGCGTTGACAATGTGGCTGACGGCGATCCCTTTGCCGCCGATGAGCAGGTTATCCACCTTCTGCGGGATCAGGGCTTCCAAGGGAATGAGAATGGGACGGACGGAAAACTCGTTGACTGGCGCGGAGCTGGCCGAAAGAGAGGGCTCCCAGTTGCGGTAGCGACAGCCGTGGATATCGATGGCGTAGTGGGTAACCCCCACCACGGTAGGTCTGAAGTCCCGCCCCCCGGCGGTGCCGACGCGAATATCCTGCTCCAACATCATGAACTCTGCTTGGCCGTAGGCAGCTCGCCCCAGGATGCGCCGACCTTCGCGGATGTAGGGGTAGAGGCTAAGGCCAGAGCGAGTGCCCAGCAAGGACTCTTCGGCAAACACCAAGGAGAGGGGATAGCCAGAGCGGGATTGAGTTTCCATCAGCCACTCGGCAAACAGCAGGGCGTGGTTTTCTCCATCTTTGATGGCCGAGACATCCAGGCCCCCCAGCCAGTTGTGGCGCTGCCCTGAGGCCACTAGCCGCTCTTCCGTCAGGATCAGGGGCGGGTTCATGATCCCCCAGTCGTTGCCGCGGTTCCAGTTCACCAGCGTCAGGTCGCCTGGAACAGGCGTGCTGTAGAAGGGATCCCGGCGGCCCTTGCTGACGATGCGGCGGTAATTGAAAAAGCTCTGGCCGCTGAAGGTGGGGAAACCCTCCATGTCGAACTCGCGGCGGTGTTCGGCGCGGGAATAGCCCGGCTGCAGCTGGACCAGCTCGGCGCGGGAGCGCCCGCCATCGTCGTGGATGGCCAGCACGAAGGGAAAGGTAAAGGCTTGAGTGCACTCCGGGTTGCTGGCGGGGGCGGCATTGGGCTCTCCGGTCACGTCTCGCCCTTCCGAACCCAGCCGATAGGGGATCCCGGCCCAGCCCACCAGCTCGCCGGTATCGGTGGCATCGATAACAAACAGGTTGCGGCCTGGTGGTGCCTGCAGCCTCAACACCCGTTTGGCAAAAACTTCCGTCTCCTGCCAGCCATACCAGCTCACCAGCTCCCGCCACAGCCGTCCCGGCGGCACAAAGTTGGGATCCCGCGGCTGCCGCTGCACAGCGTAAATGCTTTCAATCTGGGATCCATCGGCGCTGAAGGTGGCCCCCTTAAAAGCCGTTTGGGTAGCCCAGCGGCTGTTGGGGGCATTTTGAGCTGCCTGTTGCAGCCAGGTTTCCACCGCCTGCAGCCCGGCCTGGGGCGGAAAACACAGCCCTCCCACCCAGCAGCTGTTGATCTCGGATACGCGGGTTCCCGGCGGGATCCCTGTCCAGGCCGGCAGATGCACCGGCTGGCTTTCGATCAAGGCCTTGAACTCCAGCCAGTGGCGGGAAAAATTGCCCCGCTGCCGCATCGGCAGCGATTCATCAATGGCCGATACCCCCTGGGAGGTAATCTGACCCCCCAGCCAAGGGGTGAGCTCGATGAGACAGGTCTGCACCCCCCCTCGCATGGCATGGCCTGCCGCTGCCACCCCTCCCAGGGATCCGCCCACCACCACCAGCTCGCACTCCCAAATCTCGTCCGGCTGCGGCAAGGGATCCAACAAGGGCCAACCGTGGGCGGTAAAACGGGGCACCTCCGGCTCGGAGACGGCAACAGGGGATCCCACCTCTGGCTGGGAGAGGGCGGCAAACCCCATCCCGGCCACAAAGCTCAGCAGCGACAGGATCCCCAGCCCCACAGTTCGCTTGGGCTCAGATCCCCGGCACGCCGCAGCCGTCTTTTTGCCAGCCATGCTCACCTCACTCACACCCCCGGCCTTTCCCCGGCAGGAGAAATCCCCTTGAGAATAGCTGAGGAAACCGACATTGAGGCCAGCCAGGATCCCTGCCACAGGGCATAATGGGCTAGCAACTTTTTAACGGCAACGGCGGGATCCCATGGGACGGGCAAAGAAGGTGGTATTGGCCTATTCAGGCGGGGTGGATACTTCCGTCTGCATTCCCTATCTCAAGCACGAGTGGGGGGTGGAATCGGTGGTGGCCCTGGCAGTCGACTTGGGGCAGGGGGCGGAGCTGGAGGCCATTCAGGCCAAAGCCCTCAGGGCGGGGGCAGAGCAATCTCTGGTGCGGGAGGCTGTCCAGGCCCTCATTACCGACTATGCCTTCCCGGCCATCCAGGCCAACGCCCTCTACGAGCAGCGCTACCCCCTTTCCACGGCCCTGGCCCGACCCCTGATTGCCAAGCTGCTGGTGGAAGTGGCGGAAGAGGTGGGCGCCGATGCGGTGGCCCACGGCTGCACCGGCAAAGGCAACGACCAGGTGCGCTTTGATCTGGCTATTGCTGCTCTAAATCCCCAGCTCAAAGTGTTGGCCCCTGCCCGCGAGTGGGGGATGACCCGCGAGGAGACCATTGCCTATGGGGAGCGCTACGGGATCCCCATGCCCGTGCAGAAGTCCAGCCCCTACAGCATCGACCTCAACATTTTGGGCCGCAGCGCTGAAGCCGGCATCCTAGAAGATGCCGACCGGGAGCCGCCGGAGGAAGTGTATGCCCTCACCCGGCCTATTTCCCAGACACCCGACGAGCCCGCCTACGTGGAGATTGAGTTCGAGCAAGGGATCCCTGTCGGGGTGGATGGGCAGCGCCTCAGTCCCAAAGCCCTCTTCGAGCAGCTCAACTCCTTAGCTGGCCTGCATGGGGTGGGCCGCATCGACATGATTGAAAACCGCCTGGTGGGGATCAAGTCGCGGGAGATCTACGAGTGCCCCGCTTTAACCGTCTTGATCCAAGCCCACCGCGAGCTGGAGAGCCTCACCCTCACCCGCGATGTCATCCATTACAAGTACGGCATCGAGACCACCTACAGCCAGTTGATCTACAACGGCCTTTGGTACTCGCCGCTGCGGGAGGCTCTGGACGCCTTTATCCGCGCCACCCAGAAAAGCGTCACCGGTGTCGTGCGGATGCGGTTGCACAAGGGCCAGGCAGTCTGTGTGGGCCGTCGCTCTCCCTACTCTCTTTACAACCCAGAGCTGGCCACCTACGGCGCAGGAGACCAGTTCGACCACAAAGCGGCAGAAGGCTTCATCTACGTCTGGGGTCTGCCCACCCGCGTTTGGTCGCAGGTTCACAGAATCTAGGAATCCCCTCCTGGCTCGAGGTTGGGGGGAGCACGCTAGCCCTGCTGCTTGGGATCCCAGACTCAGCTCCCGATTGAATTCCCAAAACCCACTTAAGTCCCGGCAGTCCAGGTGTTGCCGTACTCGATCTGCTCGGGGGTGAGGCTGTCGATTTGGATCCCCATGGCTTTGAGCTTGAGGCGGGCGATGGCCTCGTCCACCTCGAGAGGAATGGGGTGAAGCCCTGGGGCCAAGCGGCCCCGGTTTTTCACCAGGTATTCGCAGGCCAGGGCCTGGTTGGCAAAGCTCATGTCCATGACGCTGGCGGGGTGCCCTTCGGCAGCAGCCAAGTTAATCAGGCGGCCTTCCCCCAGCACCAACACTGACTTGCCCGACTGCAGACGGTATTCTTCCACAAAGGGGCGCACCGTCTGTCGGGAGACGGCCCGCTCCTGCAGCGCCACCAGGTCGATTTCAATGTCAAAGTGGCCGGCGTTGCAGACCATCGCCCCATCCTTCATGCGGTCGAAGTGCTCGCCGCGAATCACGTGCTTATTGCCGGTGACGGTGATGAAGATGTCCCCCAGAGCAGCGGCTTCTTCCATCGGCATCACCCGGAAGCCGTCCATCACCGCCTCCAGAGCCCGCACCGGGTTGACTTCCGTGACAATCACCTGGGATCCCATGCCGCGGGCCCGCATGGCCACTCCCTTGGCGCACCAGCCGTAGCCAGCCACCACCACCGTCTTCCCGGCCAGAAGGATGTTGGTACAGCGCAGGATCCCGTCCAGGGTGGATTGGCCGGTGCCGTAGCGGTTGTCGAACAGGTGTTTGGTCTCGGCGTCGTTGACGGTCATCACCGGGAAGCTGAGCACCCCCGCCTTGAGCATGGCCCTAAGGCGCACCAGGCCAGTGGTGGTCTCTTCCGTGGTGCCGATGAGCTCCGACAGTTGCTCCTGACGGTGCTGCACCAGCTCCGCCGTCACATCTCCGCCATCGTCGATAATCAGGTTGGGGCGGTGATCTAGGGCAATCTGGACATGGCGGCGGTAGGTGGCCACATCTTCTCCTTTGAGGGCAAACACCGAAATGCCATGGTCCGCCACCAGGCTGGCGGCCACATCGTCTTGGGTGGAGAGGGGATTGCTGGCAATGAGAACGCTATCCGCCCCCCCTGCTTGTAGAGCCAGGGCCAGGTTGGCCGTTTCGGTCGTAATGTGGCAGCAGGCCACTAAGCGCAGCCCGGCCAAGGGCTTTTCTTGAGCAAAGCGCTCCCGGATCTGGGCCAGCACCGGCATCTCCCGCGCCGCCCACTGGATCCGTTGCTTGCCCAGGGGGGCGAGGTTCAGATCTTTCACTTCATGCTTCGGGAAAGACAGGGTAGCGCTGGTCATCGAGTGTTGCTCCAAACAGGGTCATCGAGAGAGGATAGGGGAACGGAAACTGCAAGCCCCAAAGGGGGCCAGGCAGCCATAAAGATCAGCAAGGATGTCGATAAGCCTGAACTATTCTGCCACAAGGGATCCCCTTTCAGCGCTGGGGCTGGATGTAGGCAACCGCCGCATTGGCGTGGCCGGCTCCGACCGGCTGGGGCTGCTGGCTACTGGCCTGGGGGTGATCCAGCGCCGTTCCCTCTCAGAGGATATTGCCCAAGTGCAGGAGTGGATCCGCCGCCGCCAGGCCACCGTGGTGGTGGTGGGGATCCCCCTTCTGGCGGATGGGTCGGTGGGATCCCAGGCCCGCAAAGTCCAGCGGTTCGTGCGCGCTTTGCAGGTGGCCGTGGATCTTCCCATTGTTACCGTCAATGAATACCTGAGCACCGCGCAGGCGGAGTGGGATCTGCGCGAGGCGGGGATCCCGGCCAAAGCCCAGAAGGGCTTGATCGATCAGCAGTCGGCGGCGGTAATTCTCCAAACTTGGCTGGACGAGCGACGGGCTTCCCTGTCAGAAGTGCCGGCTTGGCAAAGCTGGGGCAACAAAGACTACGCTGGAGAAGTCTAGCCGGGAAAGTTTAAATCAATTCAAGCCCAAGGTGGGCCATCCCTCGTTGCCCCTTCTGCATCAGCAGGGTGTGATTGTTAAGTCGGGGCCTTTCGCGCAACTTTGATAACGTCTGATAACGTCACGTGAACCATCCGAGCATGAATCGCATTTGCATTCTTGGGGGCGGCTTTGGCGGGTTGTACACAGCTTTGGAACTGAGCCGGCAACCCTGGCCAGAACCACCCCAGATCACCTTGGTCGATCGGCAGGAGCGGTTCGTCTTTGCCCCCCTGCTTTATGAGCTGCTCACCGGAGAAATGGAAGACTGGGAGGTGGCCCCCCGTTTTCAAGATCTGCTGCCCCCGGGATCGGTGCAGTTTCGCCGCGGATCTGTCCAGGCCATTGACCCTCAAGCCCGCCGCGTGGAGCTGGAAGATGGGCAAAGCTTGGAGTACGACGCGCTGGTGCTGGCGCTGGGGGGAGAAACCCCTCTGGAGAGCGTTCCGGGAGCGGCGGAGTTTGCTTTTCCCTTTCGCACCCTGGCAGATGCTCAGCGGCTGCGCGCCCACCTGAAGGCGTTGGAAGACCGGGATCCGGCTCAGCCTGTGGCTCTGGCCATTGCAGGAGCAGGGGCCAGTGGCGTGGAACTGGCCTGCAAATTGGCGGATCGGCTGGGCTGGCGGGGACGGATCCGCCTCATCGAGTTGGGATCCCAAATCTTGTCCGGCTTTGCTCCCTCCAGCCGGGAGGCGGCCCAAGAGGCGCTGGCCCAACGGCGGGTGCAGGTGGAGTTGCAAACCAAGGTCTTGGGCATCGAGGCCCTTGGCGAGAACGGCGCCCCTCCCTTCCGTCTGCAGCTCCAGCGACTGGAGAGCCAGGAGATTGCTACGGATCTTGTGGATGCTGTGCTGTGGACTGTCGGAACCCGACCGGCAGCGGTGATTGCCAATTGGGCTCTGCCCAAAACCGAGCGGGGACGGCTGCAGGTTTTGCCCACCTTACAGACCCCCACCTTCCCAGAGATCTTTGCCTTGGGGGATGCAGCGGCGGTGGTAGATGCGGAGGGACAGCCGGTGCCGGCCACAGCCCAAGCGGCTTTTCAACAGGCCGGTTATTGCGCCTGGAACCTGTGGGCTTTGCTCACCCAGGAGCGGCCTCTCTTGCCCTTTCGCTACTTTTCTCTGGGGGAAATGCTCAGCCTGGGGGTGGATACGGCGGTGCTTTCTGCCCTTGGCGGCCTCACACTGACCGGCCCCCTGGGCTATTTGGCCCGGCGAACTGCCTATTTGGTGCGCCTGCCCACACTGGAACACCAGCTCAAGGTGGGATGGAATTGGATCACCCGCCCCCTGTGGCAAGGGCTGCTGGCCCGCTAGGATCCCTGTAACTGGCAAGAGCGCTCGTAGGCCGCTCGCACTGCCTGCATCAGGGCTCCCCGCACCCCCGCCTGCTCCAAGGCTTGGATCCCGGCAATGGTCGTCCCCCCTGGACTGGTGACCCGGTCTTTGAGAACGGCAGGGTGCAGATTTTCTTGCTGCAAGAGGGCAGCAGTACCCGCCAAGGTCTGCAGGGCCAACTGGGTAGCAATGGGACGCGGCAGCCCCACCTGTACCCCTCCGTCGATCAGCCCTTCCAGAATCACCGCCAGATACCCCGGCCCGGAACCCGAAAGTGCCGTCACCGCATCCATCTGGCTTTCGGCCACCGTCACCACCTCGCCCACCGCGCGAAACAGCTTCTCCACCTGCTCCACCTGCATAGGCGTCACCCCTGGCCCGTAGCTGATGGCCGTTATGCCCGCCCCCACCAGCGCCGGCGTGTTGGGCATCGTGCGCACCACCTTTTGTTTGGGAAAAGCCTGCTGCAACTGCTGCAAGGGGATCCCGGCCATAATCGAGATCACCAGCTCTGTGGCGGACAGCCGGCCCATCTCAGCCACCACTGTCGGGAAGAGCTGCGGTTTAACGGCCAGAAACAGAATCTCAGACTCTCCCGCCTGGGATGGATCCGCCAACAATCGGATACCCAGCTCCTGCTGCAGGGCCACAGCCTTATCCAGATCAGGCTCCCGCAAGGCCACCTGCGCTGCGGGATAAACTCCCACAGCTACCCAACGCCGCAGCAGGGCGGATCCCATGGCTCCACCCCCGATAACACTTAGCAGTGGCCGCTCCATAGCAACTAGTGCTGACCTACTGCCTGCAGATGCTCATAGGTGCTGGGCCAGAGGGGGGTAGGGCTTTGCAAAGGGCGCTGCAGCGGCTGCACCACTTGGCTACTGGGGGTGGAAACCATCACCGTGCTGGGGGTGAACAAAAAAATGTTCTCTCCGATGCGCTCTTGGTGGCCATCGATGGCGTAGGTGCCGCCGGCAACGAAATCCACAGAGCGCTGCGCCTCAGCGGGATCCATTAGGGTCAAGTTCATGATCACCGTCTTGCGCTCCCGTAGGTACTGGATAACCTGAGCCATCTCATCGAAGCTGCGCGGCTCCATCACCACCACTTCACTGGTGGGTGGGTTTACGCCCGGTAATCCAATCACGTTGCTCCCCATACTGCCCCCTGCTGAGCGATCCCGATGCTGACTGCGCCGATGGCCCCGCGACTCTTCTCGACCGGCAGAGCCCTCCCCCGCTTCCACTCCCCGTTGCCGCCGCCCTCGCGGAAGGGTACTCACTTCCTCCTCTTCGGGGGGAGCAGCCGGTTGGGAACGGCGTCCCTCGTAGAGCAGTTGGTAATCATCCTGCCCTTCCATTTCAGAGTACTCCTCCAGGCCGTCCACGGGATCATTCAGACCCACAAAATCTCTTACCCTGCTCCAGATTCCATTGACATTCATATGCACATCCTCACTACAGGTCATGGGTTTACGGCGAGCGTAGGATTCAGGCTCTTGATTGGATCCTGAGTGGCTCACTCAAGCTAGGGGGCGTCCTTTTATTCTCGGTCAAAGTCTTTCAATAGGCTGAGACAGGGTTTGCTCAGAAAGCTGCCGAAGCAGGTGGGGGCTAACGCAGGTTAACAAAACCCCATTGATTCGACGACTAGAGTTTACCCAGAAGAAGTGAAGATGTCATCTCACTTGCCAAGCCGTTGTTTGGCAGGATTGAACTCTGCTCCCCGTCTGGATTGAGCCCACGTTAACGGAAGTAACGCAAATGATTACAAATTTCCCCAAAATTTCCCCCATAGGGCAAATCCTGGGCGGGATCCCCCCACTTTTGATTATCCAAGCCGAACTCTCGCCCCAAAGGTGCCCCGCAGGGCGACTGGGGAGTTGCACGGCTTTACACAAAATATTTACACAAAAATTTAACGGCTTCACAGAGGTCACATCTATTCCTGCTCGGCGTCGGCAAACAAAGCGCGCCCCAGCCGGATCAAGTTAGAGCCTGCTGCCACCGCCAGGAGGTAATCGTCGGACATGCCCATGGAGAGGGTGTGCACCTGCAGATGTTCATAGCCGCTGCGCTGGATGTAATCGGCCAGTTCGGCCAGCTTGCGAAACAGGTCTAGGGCCGCCTCTGAGCTCAAGCCCAAAGGCAAAATGGTCATCAGGCCCACAATTTGCACCTGCAGCAGTTGGTTCAGTTCGGGGAGGCTCTGCAACAGATCGGGGATGAGCCAGCCGAACTTATTGGGATCCGGAGCCAATTTAACCTGCAGGCAAAGCTTGGGGGTGAGGTGCAGCTCCCAGGCTTTTTGGTTGATCAGCTTGGCCAGGCGCAAGCTATCGACGCTGTCAATCCAGGCAAATTGCTTGAGGGCCGGTTTGACTTTGTTGGTCTGCAGATGCCCGATCAAGTGCCAGACGATATCGGTCAGATCTTGCAGTTGCCCTTGTTTGACGGCGGCTTCTTGCACTCGACTCTCCCCAAAGTGGCGGATCCCAGCCCGATAGGCGGCGCGGATGTGGTCGGCAGTGTAGCCTTTGCTCACTGCCATGATCTCCACATGGCCTGGGATCTGGGCTCGGATGGCCTGAATGCGGCTGTGGATGAGCTGCTCGTCAAGGGGCATCGTCAGGTCAGCAGGCCGGGGATCGCTATCCCCATTCTCGTTCCAATTGGCAACAATGCTCTGGGATAGATTTTTGCAGAACCCAGAGCCAACGGGCTGTCCGCTACCGCTGCCAGGGATCCGGTCGGGAGATGATCACGCGGGTGCCGGGCGCCAGTTTGCGCGCGTAGTCCAACTGCACCACTTCTGGGTTTTGCTTCAGGGCTTCCCCCTGGAGGCGAATGGCTTGGGCTTCTCCTTCTGCCAGGATCACCAATCGTTGTTTTTCCAGCTCTGCTTTTTCCACGAGGAAGCGTTCCCGCTCTTTCTCTTGCTCGGCAATTTGCTTTTGCTCGATGGCCGTTTGGAATTGGTCGGAGAAGCGGACATTGCGCAGCAGCACGTTTTGCAAGATCAGGTCATTCTCAGCAAAAATGCTGGAGAGCTGCCGCTCCACATTTTCCTGGATCTGCTCGCGTTCTTCCGAGAAAACGGCGATGGCGCGGTGCAAAGCCAGTTCATTGCGCACCACCGTCCGCACCTCTGGGCGAATCACTTTGTCCACGTAGGAAGGGCCAATGGTCTGGTGCAGGTGGGCCACTTGGTCGGGATCCAAGCGAAAGCGCACCGAGACATCGAGGGAGATCTGCTGGCCGTCGGCGCTGAGCACTTTCAACGCATCATCCCCCTGGTTTTCGGAGCGTTGGGAGGCCATGGTGTAGGTTTGGGTGCGCACGTCGTAGAAGATAGGCGTTTCCACCAGCGGCAGCAGGAGGTGCAGCCCTTCTCCCAGCGGCTGCGGCTTCAGCCCCGTCAGGGAGTTGAACACCACGGCCCGTGTGCCGGCAGGCACCACCACCAAGCACTGCAGCAAGGTGGCCAAGAGGATCAGCAGCAATGCCCCACCCACCAAGGGAATCCAGGACAAAGCGGGAAGTTCAAAAGCAGGACGACGGGGGTGGGCCGATTTCACAGGTGTGTTACCCAAAAACCTAAAGAACTCGAACAGGTGCCCCGGGGATGGCCGGCCAAGCTCTTCTTGAGCTTAACCCAAGGCCGCAGCCAAGATCTGATAGGCCAGTTTGGCGACCGTGAAGGCGCTGCGGCGATCGGTTTCCCGTTCTCCCGTGACCGACAGCTCGACCACATCGGCGCCGATGATTTGCCGTTGCTGTCCTAGTGCCCGAATCAGCTCCACCGTCTCCCACCAGCCCAAGCCGCCAGGTTCGGGGGTACCGGTGGCCGGCACCACAGCGGGATCCAGCCCATCCACATCCACCGTCAGGTAAACCTGGGGGCCCAAGGTGGCGATCACCTCTGGGATCCACTCCTGGGCCGGCTTGGCGTGCAAGCTGTGGGCAAAAAAGGTGTGCAGACGGCGCTCGCGAATGGTCTGGCGGTCTTCGGCGCAGATGGAGCGGATCCCCACTTGGGTGAGGCGGCTACCCACTTGCTCCACCACGCGGGCCATAGCAGAAGCATGGGAATAGCGGGATCCCTCGTAGCTATCTCTCAGGTCGCAGTGGGCATCGATTTGCAGGACGTGCAGCTCCGGATAATGGGCCAGGTGGGCAGCAATCAGCGGCCCGGTGATGGAGTGCTCCCCACCGATGGAAAGCAGGAACCGCCCCGGTCTCACCCACTCGGCAGCGCGACGCTGGATTTCGGCCATAGCCAGCTCCTGGGCGGAAGATCCCAGACCTTCCAACTCCACCGGCGGTGCCGTCCAGTAGCGGGAGATCTCTTCCGAGAAGTCGGGGTGAAGAGCTGGCTGGCGATCCCGTACCTCGTCGTAGATCTCCACATAGGCAGAAGCCTGCAACAGCGCCTGAGGGCCTTTGGCGGTGCCTTTGCCATAGGAGGTGGTGGCCTCGTAGGGGACGGGCAGGAGAATTGCTTGGGCCATCTCCGGATCCGGCTCAGGCAGGCCCAGGAAGGGGAAGGGAGAGCGATACATGATGGCTTGCAAGAAGGGATCCCTATTCTATTGAATCTATTGAAGAATTGTGGTGAGCCAAAAGGACTGGGATGATGGGGTAAAGAGGGACCCTTGTGGGATTGAGGCAAACCCTCTAGACTGAGCAAAGGCTTCCCCAAGCCCAGTTTTAGCAGCCATTTGTTTTCACTCCTCTTAGACTGCCTTTCCACAAGCTGACGAGCCTATGACCACTGCCTCTCACGCTGCTCTTTTCGACGCTCTGGCCCAACGTCGGGCCCTCAAGATCATCAGCGGTCTACAAAACTTCGACCTGCAGTCGGTTCTGAGCATCACCCGCGCCGCCCAACAGGGAGGGGCCACTTGGGTGGATATCGCTGCCAGCCCCGAATTGGTGCAGCGGGTACGCGCCCAGATCGATCTGCCCATCTGTGTGTCGGCGGTGGAGCCGCAGCAGTTGGCCGCAGCCGTACAGGCAGGAGCAGACATGGCCGAGATCGGCAATTACGACAGCTTCTACCCTTCAGGCCGCATCTTCTCCGCAGCGGAAGTCCTAGACCTTACCCGCCGAACCCGCTCTCTTCTGCCCCGCACGCTCTTGTCGGTAACCGTTCCCCACACTCTGCCTCTGAATCAACAGGCAGAATTGGCCGAGAAACTGGAGGATCTGGGAGCCGATCTCATCCAAACCGAGGGCAGCACCAGTGCCGAGCCGGTTCACGGGGGATCCCTGGGCCTGATCGAGAAGGCTGCCCCCACCCTGGCCGCCGCCTATGAAATTAGCCGTGTCGTCTCGGTACCGGTTATCTGCGCTTCCGGCCTCTCGACGGTAACAGTGCGCTTGGCCATTGCTGCCGGCGCTTCAGGTGTAGGGGTGGGCAAAGCTGTCAGCCGGCTCCAGGATGAAGTGGCCATGGTGGCTCAAGTGCGGGCATTGGTGGAGGCCTTGGGAGGATCTCGGATCCCTGCCCTTGTCTAGGTCGATGTCTGACCGGTAAAAGTTGACCCTCTTGCGCCAGCGTGCGCTGGTGCATTTTTTTTAGATTTTCTTGGACAAGCAGGGAATAAGTAGGTAAGTAGGGCAGCTGAGGGTTGAGATCAGCCGCTAGAAGTTTTGCTGCTCACAAGTGCTTCACTTTCTTCCGCGTAGAGGTGGCATACCCGGCAATATCCAATTTGCGGCGGTTGCTACACTTGTCGTCCTTGCCTTCCCAGACCAATTCCGTCCGCAGCCGTCGCCCCAGTCATGTTCTGCAAAGATTCCAAGTCCTGAGCCGCATTGGGCAGACATGGTTGACAATGCGAGGGATCCCTTTTTGAACTGTCCATGAGCTGGCAACGCCCAGATAATCGCACCGCTGCTCAATTGCGCCCGGTTTCTTTTGAGCGCCACTTTACCCGCTATGCCCCTGGCTCGGTGTTGGTCAAGTTCGGCCATACCCATGTCCTTTGCACCGCCAGTGTGGCCGAAGAAGTTCCCCCTTTTCTGCAGAACACCGGCCAAGGCTGGCTGACGGCTGAGTACCGCATGTTGCCCGGAGCCACGCAACAACGACAGCCGCGGGAAATGTTGAAACTATCGGGCCGTACTGCCGAGATTCAACGGCTCATCGGGCGCAGTCTGCGCGCCGCCTTGGATTTTCGCAAGCTGGGATCCCGTACCATCACCGTCGATGCCGATGTGCTGCAGGCCGATGGCGGAACGCGCACCGCCGCGATCACAGGGGGCTATGTGGCTCTGCACGACGCCATCACTTGGCTGTACAAACAGGGGGCGCTGGATCCGGCCCAGGGATCCCCGCTGCGGCAGCAGGTGGCGGCCCTTTCAGTAGGAATTGTGCAGGGAGAGGTACTTGTGGATCTGTGCTATGAGGAAGACAGCCAAGCCGAGGTGGACATGAACATTGTTATGAACGAGCAGGGATCCTTCATCGAGATCCAGGGCACTGCCGAAGCCGCCTGCTTCAGTCGCCCGCAACTGCTACAAATGTTGGAGATGGCCCAAGCCGGGATCCAAGAATTGCTACAAGCCCAACGGCAGGCTCTCAATTTAGAAAGATAGAGCCATAGCCGGACCCTAGCCTTGCAATGGTAATCCTTCAAGGCACTGCATATGGGATTGCATGGGTGTATATCCTGGTTGGCAAAGCGGTATTCCCTTGCTGTAAAGGAATGGCCGGGAAAGCTAAGATCAGCCAGTTGTTAAAATAAGTGAGCTCTCTGAAGCTCTCCTTTCGACGGTTTGAGCGTGTGGCTGAGGTGAATCGCTGCTCATTTGGCCTGAAGAAGTTGGCCCGGAGAACGCTGCATGTCCCGTTTTGTGTTCGGCTCGGAGGAACTTGCGCCACTGCTCAGGCAGCAAGGTTGGCGGTTTACCACTGGATATCTGCACATTCACCTCAAGGGACTGGATCCCTCTGAGGGTGCGGAACCCTGGGTGTTGACCTACTACCACGGCAGGCTGCTTTTTTCTGCCGATCAACCCCTCAACACGCAAATCCTGCTGAAACGACTCTCCCGCTTTATTCCTCGCCTCAACTTGGAATGGCCACAGCGGGCCATCTCGGTGGTGCAAGAGCGCTTGATGAAAGACCATTCCTTACCTGAGCTGCTGGAGGCTATCACGCAATTGGGCCTGCTCAAGCCGGGGGAGCTGGAAGATGCCCTGTGGCTCAACCTGCTTACCGATTTCGACCGCTACCTATTCGAACGGGCAGGCACCTGTTACTTTGAGGTGCAGGAGCAGGTCGCCCAAGAGGCCCCCATTGGCGGGTTTGAGTTGGAGCCGCTGCTGCAAGAAGCCGCCCGGCGCCACGATCGCTGGGCAGATTTGAAGGTGGCGATCCCAACTATGCTGGCGGTGCCGGTGGTCAATTGGGAACGGGTCAACCGCTACCGCATCACCGATGAGCAACGACAGAAGCTCCACACCCTCACCAAAGATGGCCAGTCGCTGGAGGTGATCGCCAAGAAGCTGTGCCGGGATCGGCTGGAGGTGGCCAATCTCTTTGCCTCCTGGGCGAAAAAAGGTTTGGTCAGCCTACAAACACCCCAAGAGCTGCTGCAGACCAAGCGCCACAACCCGATAACCATCTTGGCGGTGGACGACAGCGTGGTGATGCAGGAAATCCTACGGCAGTATTTGCTCAACTATCAGGTGATTACAACGGGCAACCCCGCCGAGGTGCTTCCTTTGTTGTTTCAGCATCGGCCCCACCTGTTGTTGATGGATATCGCCATGCCGGGGATCGATGGTCTGGAGCTTTGCCGCATTGTACGTAGCTTGGAAGAGTTTAAGTCCCTTCCCATCCTGATGGTTACCGCTCGCGATGGTCTGCTGGCCCGCATCCGCGGCAAATGGTCGGGGGCAACCGCCTACTTGACCAAGCCCTTCAACGAAAGTCAGCTTAATGCAGAGGTGAAGCGGCTTCTGGCCCAACAGCCGCCTGCCCACAGACAAAATCCTCTGTCGGTTCAGGGAGGCAGAACAGGTCATCCTGCCCTGTTTCAGGGATCCCCCCGTTCCCTCGAGGATCAAGCCAAGGCGTAGTGTCCTTCTGAGTTGATCCCCATCGCCATTGGCTTTCCTGTCAAAATCAACAAAGGTTTTATGTTAGATAAGAAGTCAACTCAAGAGACCATAACTTGTCTGGGCTGACTGCTAATGTCAATGGATTGATAGCTCATTAGGACATGCCCAAAAGAGAAAAATAGGTTGCCGGGGATTTCAGAAACAAGAGACGAAGTAAGCATCCCATACACTGAAAACTTATCCGATCAACCTTCCTCATTGTCATCACGACCGGCTACTTCAATCTCTCTCAGGAACTGGCTTTTCCCCGCTGGCATTAGAGGTCGTTTAAGCCTTAGAGAAGCCTCACAAGGCTTCTGGCAAAAGAGTCCATACTAAGGGTACCGATAAACAAGCCCTGAAGACATGAAAAAAGATCGAACAGGGTTCAGCAGGCACTTCTGAAGGCAAACCAGAAATATTAAACGCTGTCGTGGATCCCGGCAAGATCAATGAGAGGGAGAAATCAAGCAGAAATTGCTCAGGATCCATGGACAGGGATCCCAAGAATACGTAAAATCGAGTAAAGAATGTAAAGAAAACGCCACACTTCTCCAATTGGTCCCGATCCCCAAGGAGCATTATGCTGCGACTGGAACACATTAGCAAAATCTATCCCACCGGTGAGGTGCTCAAGGATGTGAACTGGGAAGTTAAGCCTGGGGATCGCGTCGGCCTAGTGGGAGTAAACGGGGCCGGAAAGACCACCCAGCTCAAGATTATCTGCGGGCAAGAAGAACCGACCAGCGGCGAGGTGATCCGCCCCGCCAACCTGCGCATCGCCTATCTCACCCAAGAATTTGGAGTGGATCCCGCCCGAACGGTGCGAGAAGAGTTCTGGACAGTCTTTCAAGAGGAAAACCGCATTCACCAAGAAATTGCCCAAATCACCCAACAGATGGAGCAGGCGGACGCGGACACGTTGGAAACCCTTTTGCGCCGTCTAGATCGTCTACAGCGCCAATTTGAGAGTTTACATGGCTATGAACTGGAGGCGCGTATTGAGAAAATCCTGCCGGAAATGGGGTTTGAGCCGGAGGACGGGGATCGGTTGGTGAGCGCCTTCAGCGGCGGCTGGCAGATGCGCATCAGCCTGGGGAAAATCCTGCTGCAAAAACCCGATTTGATGTTGCTAGACGAGCCGACCAACCACCTAGACTTGGAGACCATTGAGTGGCTGGAAAACTACCTCAAGAGCTTGACGATCCCCATGGTGATTGTTTCTCATGATCGAGAGTTTTTGGATCGGCTTTGCACCCAAATTGTGGAGACGGAGCGAGGAGTTTCTACGACATACTTGGGTAACTATTCTCAATACCTACTCCAAAAAGCTGAACGGCGAGAGGCACAACAAGCTGCCTACGAACGTCAGCAAAAGGAAATTGAAAGGCAACAAACCTTCATCGATCGCTTCCGGGCCAGTGCCACCCGCAGCACTCAGGCCAAAAGCCGCGAAAAACAACTGGAAAAGATCGAGCGGGTCGAAGCGCCCATTGGCGACGTGCGTACCCTCAAGTTTCGCTTTCCCCCTGCTCCCCGCAGTGGTCGCGAGGTGGTGAAGATCGAGAATTTGACGCACATTTATGGAGATAAGATTTTGTTTTTGGGTGCGGAGCTGTTGATCGAGCGTGGGGATCGCGTCGCCTTTCTGGGGCCCAATGGGGCAGGAAAATCCACCCTGCTGCGTCTTATCACCGGCCTAGAGCAACCTACCGAGGGATCTGTGAAATTGGGAGCACACAATGTGATCCCTGCCTACTTCGAGCAAAATCAAGCAGAGGCTTTGGATCTGAGCAAAACCGTCTTGGACACCATCCATGACGAAGTGCCCGACTGGAAAAACGAAGAAGTGCGCACGCTGTTGGGTCGCTTTTTGTTCAGCGGCGACGCCGTTTTTAAGAAAGTAGCGGCTTTGAGCGGGGGAGAAAAAGCCCGCTTGGCGTTGGCGAAAATGCTACTTCAGCCGGCCAACCTACTGATTTTGGATGAGCCCACCAACCACTTAGATATCCCGGCCAAAGAGATGCTGGAAGAAGCTTTACAGCATTACGATGGCACGGTGATCCTTGTTTCTCACGACCGCTACTTTATCTCAAAAGTGGCCAACAAGATTGTAGAGATTCGCAACGGAGAGTTGGTCGCCTACCAGGGCAACTATCACTACTATCTAGAAAAGATCGCTGAAGAGAAAGAGAAAGCCCGACAAGAGCGAATCGCTGCCGAAAAACGAGCCAAAGAGCGAGAAAAACAGAAAGCCAAAAAGGCAGCCGGCAAAACCTAAGGAGCCAAAGCAATGTTTACGGGTCTGGTTCGAAGTTTGGGCACAGCCCAGTTGATCAATTCTTCGCAGCTACGGGTTACCTGTCCCCGGTTGCAACCTCAGTTGGCCTATGGAGATAGCGTGGCGGTGGACGGCCTTTGCCTGACGGTGGTGGAGATTCTGCCCGATGGATTTTTGGCCGATGTTTCGCCGGAAACCCTGCGGCGCTCGACTTGGGGCCAGGGATCCCTCGGCCCGCGCACAGTCAACCTGGAACCGGCGCTGCGGGTAGGAGACAAGTTAGGGGGGCATTTTGTCAGCGGCCATATCGATGGGGTGGGGCAACTGTGGGATCAAGCCGCCACTGGCAACGCCTGGGAGCTGAGCTTCAAGGTTCCCGAAGAGATCGGGCGTTACATCGTACCCAAGGGCAGCGTGGCGGTGAATGGGGTGAGCTTGACCATTGCTGAGGTGCGCCAAGGGGGCTGCTGGTTCAAGGTGGCTGTGATCCCCCAAACCTACCGCGAGACCAACCTTTCCCAGCTCCAAGTTGGGGATCCCGTCAACATAGAGGCGGATATTTTGGGCAAGTATGTGGAAAAATTGCTGGGCTTGCTGCCCCCCGAGAGCAGCGTTTCTCTGGAGTTTCTGGCCGAGCATGGCTATATCTAGGTACCTTTCCCATGATCCACCCCGAGGAAGTTGAGCGCCTGCGCGGCGTAAATGTTTATCTCATTGGGATGATGGGCAGCGGCAAATCCACCGTGGGATCGGAGCTGGCAGCCCAGTTGCGCTTTCAATTTTTCGACACCGATGGTCTGGTGGAGCAGGTGGGGGGTTCTTCCATCGCTCAGATCTTCGCCGAGCATGGGGAAGCCTACTTCCGGGATCTGGAGACGCAGGTGTTGGCCCAGTTGAGCAGCTACACCCGGTTGGTGATCGCCACAGGCGGCGGCATTGTGTTGCGCCCCAAAAATTGGAGCTACTTGCACCATGGCCTCACCGTTTGGCTGGATGCGACCCCCGAGCTGATTTGGCAGCGGCTCAAGCGGGATCCCGGCCAACGCCCCCTGCTGCAAACCCCCGACCCCCAAGCTGCCCTGCACAAGCTGATGCAAGAGCGAGAGCCGTTCTACGCCCAAGCCGACGTGCGGGTGCCCATCCGGTCAGAAACCAGCCCGCCCCAATTGGTTGAACAGATCTGGCAAGCCATTCGCGCCCGCCTGCGAGACGGGATCCCCTCCTAGCCACCTCGCGCCCAACACAAAAAGGGATCCCATGAGGGATCCCTGAACTCTTTAGTTTTTGATTTTTGATTACTCAAGATTCGCCGGGAGCGGATCCCTGACGCAGCCAGGGTAGCTTCCTTTAGAGCGCATTGCCGCGGGGGAGGACTTCTTCAGGGAACTCAAAGCGCTCATGGGGCTGGTCCTGCGGCGCCATCCACGCCCGAATCCCCTCGTTCAGCAAAATGTTCTTCGTGTAAAACGTCTCAAACTCAGGGTCTTCCGCTGCCCGCACCTCCTGACTGATAAAGTCATACGCCCGCAGGTTCAGCGCCAACCCCACTACCCCAATGCTCGACATCCACAAACCCGTCACCGGCACAAACAACATGAAAAAGTGCAGCCACCGCTTGTTGGAAAACGCTATCCCAAAAATCTGGCTCCAGTACCGGTTGGCCGTCACCATCGAGTAGGTCTCCTCCGACTGCGTCGGCTCAAAAGCCCGAAAGGTGCTGGCCGCCTCCCCATCCTGAAACAGGGTGTTCTCCACCGTCGCCCCATGGATGGCACACAGCAGCGCTCCACCCAAAACGCCAGCCACCCCCATCATGTGGAACGGGTTCAGCGTCCAGTTGTGGAACCCCTGGAAAAACAGCAAAAAGCGGAAAATCCCCGCCACCCCAAAGCTGGGCGCAAAAAACCAGCTGCTCTGCCCCAGCGGGTAAATCAAAAACACGCTCACAAACACCGCTATCGGCGCGCTAAACGCAATGGCGTTGTAGGGCCGCACCCCCACCAGCCGGGCAATCTCAAATTGCCGCAGCATAAAGCCAATCAGCCCCAGCGCTCCGTGCAGGGCCACAAAGGTCCACAGCCCCCCAATCTGGCACCAGCGGGTGAAGTCCCCCTGGGCTTCGGGGCCCCACAGCAGCAGCAGGCTGTGCCCCATGCTGTCGGCGGGGGTGGAGACGGCTACGGTCAAAAAGTTGCACCCTTCCAGGTAGGAGCTGGCCAACCCGTGGGTGTACCAGGAAGTTACAAAGGTGGTGCCGGTGAGCCAGCCGCCCAGGGCTAGGTAAGCGCAGGGGAACAGCAGCAGCCCGGACCAGCCGATGAACACGAATCTGTCGCGCTTGAGCCAGTCATCGACGATGTCGAACCATCCTCGCTCCTGACGCACGCGCCCTACCGCTATGGTCATAGGACGTCTCTCCAGAACAATGACGACGAATAAAGTGCAATACAGCAGCGCCCACAACAGTTCTGAGCAGCACTGTCCTTCCATCTTACGAAAAATCAATAAGTTGCAACATAACCTCAAGATGAGGCGCTGCATCAGCTCATCCGGCGCAGGGATCCCTTGTGTTTTAGGATGGGAAGGGTTTTGGCTGAGGGCAACTGAGCCGGGATCCGTTCGCGGCGGCGGAGCGGAGCCCACAACACCAGGGAGGGCAGCGTGGTTCAAGCCAGGATTTTGTTCGCAGCGGCAGAGGCAGCACCTTTGGCCAAGGTGGGGGGCATGGCGGATGTGGTGGGATCCCTGCCTGTCGTTTTGCGCAAGCTGGGGCAGGATGTCCGCATCATCATGCCTCTGTATGGCTTTCTCTGGGACAAGTTCGGCCAGGAACCAGGGCAATACCCCCGCTCGAAAGATCCCATCTGGTCTAAACAGGTCATGGGTCAGGTGGCCGATATTTACGAAAGCGTTTTGCCCGGCACCGATGTGCCCCTCTACTTGGTCAGCCACTACTGCTTTGCTCCCCACCGCATCTACTACGGCGAGGACGAGTTCTGGCGCTTCACCTTTTTTGCCAACGCCGTAGCCGAATTTGCCTGGACTTACTACCCCTGGAAACCCAACATCATCCACTGCCACGATTGGCACACCGGCATGATCCCGGCCTGGATGCACCAAGCTCCCGATATTGGCACGGTGTTCACCATCCACAACCTGGCCTATCAAGGGCCCTGGCGCTGGCAACTGGAGCGCATGACCTGGCTGCCCTGGTATTTTTCTGCCCACAACACCATGGCTGCCGGGATCCTCTACGCCGACCAAGTGAACACCGTCTCGCCCACCTATGCGATGGAAATTCGCACCCCTCTGCATGGGGAAGGACTGCAGGACTTGTTGGCCTGGAAAGGGGAACGGCTGCGCGGGATTTTGAATGGGATCGACATCGACAGATTTGATCCCCGCACCGACCCAGACCTAGAGGCCAATTTCAGCATCGATGATCTCAGCGGGCGGGCGACCAACAAAGCCACGCTACAGGCCAAGTTGGGCTTGACCGTTAACCCAGATACCTTCCTGATGGGCATGGTGGCCCGTTTGGTGGAGCAAAAAGGGATCGACTTGCTCATCCAAGCCTTGGATCGCTTTTTGGCCTACAGCGATGCGCAATTTGTTTTGCTGGGAGGCA
Organism: Thermostichus sp. MS-CIW-23; assembly: GCF_054059455.1. Lineage (NCBI taxonomy): Bacteria > Bacillati > Cyanobacteriota > Cyanophyceae > Thermostichales > Thermostichaceae > Thermostichus > Thermostichus sp. MS-CIW-23. Next base: position 138,886 of record NZ_JBSSCC010000001.1, read on the forward strand.
GCGGCGAAGCCTACTACGAAGGGCGGATCCGGGAGATGGCCGAGCGGCACCCGGGCAAAATGGCCTACCAAAAAGGCTACCAACCCAAGCTGGCCCAGTTGATCTACGGGGGGGCAGATGCGTTTTTGATGCCCAGCCGCTTTGAACCTTGTGGCATCAGCCAAATGATCGCCATGCGCTATGGGTGTGTGCCCATCGTCCGCCGCACGGGGGGGCTGGTGGATACCGTCAGCCACCACATCCCCAGCAAGGGGATCGGCACCGGCTACTGCTTTGACCGCTACGAAGCCCTGGACTTCTACACCTGTCTGGCGCGGGCTTGGGAAGCCTTCCAGCACAAAGAAACCTGGCAAGCGCTGCAGAAGCGGGGCATGGCCAGCGATTTCAGTTGGCACCGCTCGGCGCTGGAATACCTGCGCATGTATGAGCTGATCCTCAACCTACCGTTGCTGCCGGAAAACCCCTCATCCGACTCCTCCCCACCCAGTTCCTCTCTATCTGAGCTCAAGAAGCCCATCTCCTCCCAGTCTCGCTCCAAAGGGATCCCTGAGCTGCAGCAAAGACCCGAGGAGTAGGGTAGAGTGGAACGGGTCAAAAAAGGTTTTGGGGGTTACCCGCACATGATCGGACGACGTCCCGCTGTTGCTTCCCAAGGCTGTCGCCAGGACGCCATCGCACAGGGGCTCAGCCTTCTGCGCCGTTCTTGGGCGCGGTTGGTTTTCGGCGTACTGCTCGGCCTTGTCCTGGGCATGGGCTCCACCTTCTGGGCCACTGCTCAGCAGCTCCCCACCGGGCAACAGCTTATTCCCAATCCGCAGCAGTTTCGCGCCCTAGAGCAACCCAGCAGCGCCCTCAGCGCATTGCGAGCCGAACAACTGGCCGCCGAAGCCAATGCCGCCATCCAAGCGCAAAACTACGACCAGGCTGTCGAGCTGCTGCAGCAGGTGTTCAACGCCTACAACCAGCGCTCCAACTACCACCAAGATCTCTCCCGCGCCTTCGCCGGGATCCAAAACCGCATCTCCGAAGAACAGCGGGAGCTGGCCCGTGTTGCCGCCCAAGCCCGGGATCAAGCCGCCTACGATTTGGCCGTGGTCTATCGCGCCGCCGGGCGACCGGAAGAGGCTGTGGGCTGGCTGATCCAGGTCATCAACAGCCAGAGCCCAACCCGCGAGCTGGGCACCCAAGCCTATCAGCAGCTCTTGGAAATCGGCTTTGTCAGCACCCCCTTTCCCAGTTAGAGCTGCTCTTCCAGATGGCGATAGAAGGCGAGGGCCGTTTGCCCATAGGTTCGTTGGTCAAAGCGCAGCAGGGATCCCACCTGGTCTGGTAGCTTCTGGCCGCTGCGATGCTCGACGATCAGGGTTCCGCCTGGCTTGAGCAAGGGCGGGATCAGGGGCAGGAGCGGGGCGTACAGACCGGCCTCGTAGGGAGGAGCAAAGTACACGTAATCAAATGGCTCCAAGTTCAGGCCGCGGCTGAGCAGCTTGCGGGCATCTCCCTGAATGACCTGGAAAGATTGCCCCGGCTGCGCCACCTTGGCCCAGTTGGCTCGGATGATGCGGCAGGCAGGGGCGGCAATCTCGATCCCGGCCACAAAAGCGGCCCCCTGACACAGGGCTTCTGCCCCCACCGTACCGGCCCCACAGCACAGATCCAGCCAGCGACAGCCTTCCACCTGCCCTTGCAAGATGTTGAACAAGGCCTGCCTCACCCGGCCAGGTGTGGGTCGGGTGCCCAAGCCAGCGGGAGTTTGCAGCGCTCGTTTGCCGCTGATGCGCAGGCTCATGGGATCCCTTCAGGGGCTAGGCGTGGCCGGCAACTGGCCGGTCAACCCACTGCGCTGGGCGGCGCGATCCCGCTCCATCTGGATTTGCTCCACCAAAGGTTGGGGCAGTTGGGCGGAAGCTTGCAGGGCCTGATCGAAAAGGGGGACGGCCTCTCGGTCTTGCCCTTTGGAAACCAGAATTTGCGCCTTGAGGTAATAGAGCTCCGGGTTGTTGCAGGAAGCAGCAATGGCCCGATCCACCGCCTCCAGCGCCTCGTCAAAGCGCTGCATATCCCGGTAGGCCAGAGCTTGGCCGCGGTAGGACAGATAGTCAGGAGCTGCCATGCGAAACTGATTTAGAGCCTTCTCCCGGTAGGTCAGCAGCAAATCCATGTAGCCGTTGAGCAGATTCAGCTCCGGATCGCTGCTGTCCACTGCCTGGGCGGCCCGGATGGAGGCAAACAATTGATTGAGGGTGGGCAGAGCCTTGGGCAAACCGATGACCACCCCATCTCGCACCACTATGTTGGCTGCCTCCAGCCCATAGCCCACGCCCTCATAAAGGTTGCCCCGCAAGGGATCCGTCTTTTTCAACTCGGCGGCCACCTGTCGGGTTTGAGTGGCCAACTGGGCAAATGCTTCCAGGTCTCCCTCCTGATAAGCCAGCGCCGCCAACAGGGCATAGACCATCGGCTCTTCGGGGGAGGCCTTCTTGGCCATTTCCAGTTTTTCCCGGCTCTGGCTGTAGCGGCCTGCACAGAAGAACTCTTCAAAAGCTGCGGCTACCTCTGGGCTGATGGGGCGGGCATTGTCCCCGCTGCGGAAGGGATCCTGCGCCCAAACCGGCAGAGCGGATCCCCACACCCAACAAATCACCCCCAGCAGTTTGCCCAGCCTGCTCATTTTGCCGATACTCATCCCCAGTGCCTCAACTCCCACCCCCATCTAACCCTCTCTTCAGCGCAGCAGTTGGGCAATCGAAGCAATAGCGGCATCTTGAACCAACTCATTGGGCTCATAGGCCAGAAGATCGTGCAAGGGACCCAAGGCGCGCGGATCCCCGATTTGGCCGAGGGCACGGGCCGCCGCCTCCCGCACCACCGGTTCATCGTCCGCAAGCTTGGTCAGCAAAGCCGGCACCGCCTCCACCACCCGCATTTGCCCCAACCGGTAAATGGTTTGCAGTTGAGCCTCAAGAGGGGTTGCTGGGAGAGCAGAGCTGTACACAGAAATACCCGCAGAACCGTCGTAGGAATAGCCGCCGTGCGCCATCGAGATAGCCGAGAGAGCCTGCAACGCCTCTAGGGCACGATATCGCTCTACCCCGCTCATCTGGGGCAATTGAGCCACCAGATCATCAAAAGCTTGCTGCACAGGATCGACAGCCGCAACCTGTTGGGCAATGCGAGTTAATTGGCGATCCGCCTGCACCTGCTGCCAAGACTGGAACGCTGCCAGACCTGCCACTATCAAAGCCGCATCGGCCAGAATGGCCAGCAGCGCCATTCCTCCCCAAATCTTGCTGCGACGGCTGAGCCTTCGCATTTGCTTATCCACATAGACAAAGGCTTGGTGCTGCCGTTCCCAAAAGTCGGGGGCCACCTGCAGAGTTTGAGCGCTCAGATCGGGAGACAGAAGGTTTTCCTCGCGGGCTACCTCTAGGCTCTGTAGCCTTTGATTCAAGCGAGAAAATTGTTTCGTCCAGAGCCAAGTAAACATCAGGTCACGTCCTCTCTCCAAGCCTGCCAATGAGAACCAAGTCCTGCTGACACGACATCATGTGGCCTGTGCTGGCATCTAATCTAGCGTCAGGCAAGGTTGGCCCACTTTCCCTCGCGATCCCAGGGGGGAGCTTATGCGACAGGATAACAAAAGCGTCGGCTCCCCACCACCGGTCTTTACCCCAGAATCGCAGGATACCTCTCATCATGGAGAGGCCGACGAAGGATACAGAGAGGTTGGCTGCACTTGCGACCGAGAGAACCCGAAGGCCACCGCGTCGAGCTTCTCGACACCCGACTGACCGTTTGAGCCATTCTGCCGCTGCCTGAGGAGATGCCATGACCACTGCCCTCGCCCCCCGTAAAACCCACACTTCAGAGGAATACTTTGCCCTGGAAGCTGAATCAGAGGCCACAGGCGGGATCCGCCGTGAATTTCGCAATGGGGAAATTATTGAGATAACTGGCGGCACACCCATTCATAGCCAACTGATTACCAGTGTCAATGCCCTACTTTGGCTTAAGCTAAGAGGCAAGGGTTTTTCCGTTTTTTCTAGTGATCTCAGACTTTACATACCTGCCTTCGAACAATATGTCTATCCCGATGGTATGGTGATCCAAAACCCAGTTCAGCTTAAAGAAGGGCGCAAGGATACTGTCACTAACCCTATCTTAATTGTGGAAGTGCTCTCGCCTGCCACCGAAAGCTACGATAGAGGAGCGAAGTTTGCTGCCTATCGCTCTCTCCCAACTTTACAGGAGTATCTGCTAATTGACCAAGCTCGAATCAGTGTAGAACACTACCGCCGCCAGGGAAATGTCGAGTAGATCTTCAGGGACTACCATGCCCTGGATGATGTTGTTACGCTGCCATCTGTCAACATCACTTTTTCCCTGGCAGACATTTACGGTGATATTGAATTAGAGCAAGATTCAAATGCAACACGCTCCTGACAAGAACCTACTCCCCCACTTGAAACGTAGATGAGGCAAGTTGGGAATGCCTGAAGTGATTCTGCTAGATATCTACATCCGGCTCTGGCTAGGGTTACACGGCTATGCCATAAAAGACTATTAAAGGATGAGATGGGCGACAATGTTTGCAGAAGTATCTAGGGCCTTTTAACTCATTCAAGGGAGGAAAAACTATGACTGCTACCTATGCTGTGTCTTCTAAGCCAATGACTTTTGCTGAGTTTCTGGAGTGGAAACCTAACAGACGATACGAACTACACAACGGAGTTGCGGTTGAGATGCAACCCACAGGGAAACATGATGAAATCAGTGGTTTTCTTGCCATCGAATTGGCATTAGAAATCCGCAGGTGCAACCTCAACTATTTTCTAGGTCGGGACACCTTGATCAAGGCGCCGGAAGGCGATACTGCCTACGCTCCTGATGGGGTGGTGATTGACCGTACCGCCTTGGCCAGAGAACCCCTGTGGCAGAAATCCTCGACGCTCATCCACGGAACCTCTATTCCTCTTGTCATTGAAATTACCAGCAACAACTGGCGAGATGACTACTGGCATAAGCTGAGTGACTACGAGACGTTAGGTATTGCCGAATACTGGATCGTTGACTACCAAGCGTTGGGGGGTCGTCGGTACATTGGCGAGCCGAAGGTTCCCACAATCTCGGTTTTCCAACTGGTCAATGAGGAATATCAGGCGCAATTATTTCGGGGCAATGACCGGATTCGCTCTAAAGTTTTCCCTGAATTAAACCTCACGGCTGAGCAGATTTTTCGGGCTGGAGCCTAGCATGGTCAAGGCACTTCCGCCCGTATTAACTCGTGGTCAGAGGCAACTTTTTCCAGCCCATTGGCAGAAGCATATCGAATTGGCTGATATATGGCTACCACCCTTCTGAAAGACGTTCCACAATATCCCGACGGGACAACACCTTTTCGCAGGTCTCCCATCTTGGGCCTTTTGGTTCAACTGTGCTTGCGTAGCGCAGCTCAAAAGCGTTGGCCTGTTTCTTGCGCTCTGTAAACTCCTGCAATTTGGCCTCCAGAGTTTCGATATTCTCAATCCACTCATCTTCGATAGTATCGGGCAAAGAACCGAACAAGTCGTAGCGATCTTTCATCCGCTGAGAAAGCACCTCGTATACCTTTTCGTCGTGGGTACCGTGGTACACCAGGTTGAGCATGTCCACACGGTCGCGGGTCTGACCAAAGCGCTTGATCCGCCCGATGCGCTGCTCTAGGCGGGAAGGATTCCAAGGGAGATCAATGTTGATCAGCGTGCCCAAAGTTTGGAGATTCAGACCTTCACAAGCAGCATCGGTGGCCACCACCAGCCGAATGGTACGCTCTCGCACGGCTCTCTTGATATCTTCCCGCTCTGCGCTCCGCCATTCTCCGGCAAAAAACAAACCCGACTTGTGGGCGCCTGCATAGAGAGCCACACTTTCTTGAGGCAGACGTTGGCTCAGGTTGTTGGCCACCCAATGGGCGGTATCAAAATACTGGCTGAAAATGATGCATCCCAAGTCCAGCCAGTGTCGTTCCTGTAGGAAATAGAGGACGGCATCGAGTTTGGGATCCGTGCTCTTTTGGCTCAAGACGCTAACAATGCGCTCCAAATGGGCATATTCTGCCTCTAAAATCTCTGGAAGGTTGTCTAACAGCCAATCTTCTTCTCCGTCCTCCTCAAAAAAACGCCGCTTTTCCAGTAGTTTCTGAGCCGTAGATAGGCCGCTGGCAATACTGGAGCAGATCCGGCTTTGCATGATGCTTTTCATAAACCCAGCGGATTGGGTACGCTGTCTCAAAGCCCTAGCAAAATCTTGGGCAGCTTCATAGGCCACATCAAATTCGGGAGAAGTGAGCAAACCCAGCCCACAGAACATGGGCAATTGCTCTCCCTCGCTCGGCCAAATATCGACGGCAATCCGCTCAAGCAAGCCCAATTCTTCCAAGGTAGAGCGTTTTCGCAATACGGTATGGCGCAGAATTGGGTTGTGTCGCTGGAAAAAAGTCAGCCCCTGTTGGCGCTCTTCCAGGGCATCTCGCAGTTCTTGGCGGGTGAAGTCCTCCAATTCCGTCAGGGGCTTATCTGTGAAGTGTTGACCTTTGAAGAGCTTCAGATCGCTGCGGATGTGGTCAAACAAGGGATCCTCAACAGATGGCGGCAGAGGATTGCGGAGCAAATTCCAGGCAAAATGCTCGTCGGTCACTGCTTGTTGTCCTGTCAAGATGGGCAGGATCCTTTGCGTCTGCTGCCACAACTGCTGATGCCGTCGTCCCAACACATGCTCGGCACCGCTGTTGAGCACTCCCAGCAGATCCCACAGTTCCTCAACATGGGTTTGGATGGGGGTGGCTGTGCCCAAAAGGACGTGCTTGGACTGGGTGGCCGCCTTGCCCATAAAGTCCAAGAGATTGTTGGGTTTGGGATCCCTTACCGTGACACCACGGGTACAGCGGGCGCGGTGGGCCTCATCCAGGACAATCGTGCCAAAGCGTCGTTCCAAAAGGCATTGGGCTTCGGGGGCATTGTGAAAGATGAGACCCGTAGAAACAATACCAATTTGATAGGGGCAACGGCCAATACCTTCAGCACCCTTGGTTTTGATGATGTGCCCATTGGCATCTTGCCATACCTTGCGGTTGGAGAGCCACACAGCAGAGGGAATGCCCAGTTTATCTTTGAGTTCCACTTGCCACTGCTGGCAGAGGGTAGCCGGACAAAGAATTAAGGCTGGCCCATCTTCCAAAAGGCACGCCACCATCGCCGCAACCGCCAAAGACAAGGTTTTACCCAGCCCCACTTCATCTGCCAGAATGAGTCGCACTGCACCATACAGCTCTCGGTGTTCCAGGAACATTTCCACAAACGACTGCTGCCATGGTTTGAGAACCTCACCCCGGCGATAGAGAGGGGCTTCCACCAATGCGGCTCCAGGAACATCGACAGGTTGCAAGTCTTGAAGAAATACCTCTACCTTGCGAGATAATCGCCCCACCTCTTCCACAATCGCTTCTGGCAGAGGAACACTCCGTTCCCACAGGTACTGAAACTCCGCTTCGACCCAAGCAACCCCTTCTGGCGACTGGTCTTCCCAGACAATTTCGTAATGCTCTTGCCATCCCTGCCGCGTTTCGTTGAGGCTGCCGATAAAAGCAGATTTGGTGCCATCTCTTGCCTCAATAACACCTGCTTTGCCGTGGAGAAAGGGGGCATCTGCGGCTGACACCACTCGCACTTCCACTTTGCCGCTTTTGAGGATTTCGTAAAGTTGACGGTAGCGGGGGCGCTGTAATAGGCTGGTGATCAATTCTCCTTTCTCTTCGTTCCATTTTTCTTTGAGCGCCATTTCTCTGGCCTGGCGGGAAGCTTTGCCGATGGCAATATCCCAGGGATCCAAGTCGCTGTTACAGACGATCTGCACCTGCTCGATGTGTGTAATCTCTTCAGTCACCAATTCAAAAATAGAAGAGCGAAAGTACCCAGCAATGCGCTTGTAGGTGCGTGCCTTTGCCAGGCGATCTTTGAGAAAGACATGGCTGAGCCGCTGCTGGCGGGAACTGAAACGGCGTAGGAAAGAAGTGCTGGACATGGCGGGCTGGGGTAAAATTGTAACAATACTCTAGCCTTAAAATGAGCAGCCGAAGGCGCAAGCAGCGTCTTTGCAGAATAAGCTGATCAGCGCAAGGTAGCCATGTCAACCGTACAAGAGTCTGCAGGCTTTCAGGGCAGAGAGAAGCGCAGCATAGGAATATCCGAAGCACAAGCGCGGCTTATTCAAGAGAAAATTCAATCCGTCTTTGGCTCGGATCTGTGGGCTATTGTTGTCTATGGATCCCGCGCCAATAATTCATGGGTTCACGGCTCTGACCTCGATTTATTAGTAATTGCAGAGAATATACCCGATTGCAGAAGCAGAGATGACTTACTGCTTCCTACCTGCAGGGATCTAGAAAAACTTCTTGGCTTGGAGATAAACTTTATCTTGCTAAAGCCCACAGAGCTATGCAGGCCAGCCAGCTTGACTTATGAAGTGGCTACCAACCACCACATCATCTATGAAAAGCAGAACTGCATCACGCAGATCAGGGATATAGTCAATCAACTCATCTGTGACAGTTTAATTACGTATAAAGTATGCCGGGGGATCCCCTATTGGGTGAATAACGATGAGAAAGAAATTAGCAAGAGACTACTATCAAAGGGCTAATTATCGCATCCAAGCGTTGTCATTCTTCTATGAGGTTGGCGATTACGCTGATGTAGTTCGGATGTGCCAAGAAATCATTGAGTTATTCATCAAAGCTTGCCTAATCATTAAGGGAATAAACTACGGCAAAACCCATGACCCTGGTGGCCAAGTAGCAGAAAATAGAGAACGGTTCCCAGAGCTTTCTGACGAGGAAATAGCCTTGCTGGAAAACATATCATTTGAGATGCGCAAAGATAGGGAGTTGGCTTTTTATGGAGCTGTAGATATTGTCCCCTTGGAATACTACAAACAAAAAAATGCGGACAAGGCTATAGCTTATGTTAACCAAATAAAGTCGATTGTTGAGAAATACTTTAACTCAGATGCTGAGCTTGAAGGAAGCCCTGGCAATACAACTTGTGAGTGAGTTAATCCTATAACTTCTTCTTCAACCCAAGCGTTCATTTCTGATAAGGGCGAGCAAGATCCCGGCGGCTGAGGACTCTTCTGGATAGCGGTGTTCTCGCTTGCGGGCAATGTATTGACAAAAAGCCACCAAATCATCCCGGCGCATGTGGTAGTTGGGCACCAAAGACCGCAGGTGTTCCATCACCTCATCGCTATCCGCCTCTTTCTGCAGTTCGTAGAGAGCAAACAAAACGGCTCGCAGTGCTGAGCGGCCAAATTCGCCCTCAAAGCTGCTCTTCTTGAAGTCTAGAGCATTTTTGAGTCGGGCATTGTTGGGCTGCTGAGAGGCCATCAATTCGCCATAGTCGCCAACTCGAAATGCCTTGGCAAAGTTCTGGTAGTTGTCCAGCTTCTTCAGCCCTACCGCTTCCAGTTCCATCATTTTCAGATAAAAGCGCTCTGCACCACAGCACCCCTCCCACACCCCCTGCGCGATGCCTTCAGGTACAAGATGCTCATTGGCAACCTGCACGGCATAATCAATAATTTCCCGAACGATATCTCTTTCGCCTTTGGGTCGGGGGCGCAGGGCTGCTGCCACCATATCCTGTCCATCAATGCGCCGGTAGCCCGTCAATACCCGCAACGCTGCCGCATAACCTGCCATTTGCAAATCGGCATCTTCAAACAGGTTTTCGGTGCGCCCCTTGCCTTGGGTGCTTTGATTTAGCCCCACCATAGTTTCAATCTGATGGGCAACTTCTTGCCGCACCTCTTCCACCAGCTCATCCCGATAGGCAGAAGTATCTTGCAACCGCTTACGCGCCACCAGCAACACCGTGCCTTGCACATAACCGCCCTTTTTGAGTTCAGAAGTGGTTTCGGTGGCAATGTACCAAGCGGCTGTAACTTGCAAGCCCGCCCCCCACATGATGCTGGCCATATCCGACCACACTTCGGCATCCTGATGGGTGAACATCACAATTTGCAAGCCGTTGTCGGGCATGTGGTTTGCCAAGGCAGTGTAGGCAGCAATCATATCCTGACGGAACTTTTCCCCCTTGCCCTGAATGGCCAACGCCCGGCGACTGTCCCACACCCAATCGGCAAATTCTTTGGGGGGATTCTTGCGCAACCACGCGATGAAAAATTCCGTGATCTCGTGGTAACGCACTGCATCCGCATACGGTGGATCGGTGATGAAAATGTTACTGGACTCAAGAACTTCCCTGGCAGGTGAAGCAACTATAGAGCTTGAGGACAGGATTTGAGCTTTACCCTTGTTCCAATCTGTACTAAGCGTATGATTCTCGTAGTATTTGACACCTCGTATTCCCCAATCAAAAAATGTATTGAGAGCTTGATTAGTAAAAACGTTTGATACTTTATCACAACCATCATTTGAGTCCCATTTCGTTAAACGTCCTGACCAATCCAATGACTTTGAGAAAATCAAGGCAAGTTCTGAGGCTCTTTTTTGATATTTGATGTTCTTAGAATAAAGCGCATTCACAAAAAGCTGTCGTGCATTAAACAAATGATGCCAATACGTCCAGCCCCGCGTGCGAATTAGCTCATCGGTTTTTTCTCCAGGTTCAATCGGCATATCGGGTACTAAACCAGCTTCTTGCCAAGCGGCAAGGTTTTCTCTAACGATTTGCTCTACTTTGCGCTCTCGTTCTAGGTCGGCGGGGGTGACGCTGGCAAAAAAGGTTTCTTGACGGCTTTTGCCCAAGGTTTCGGCGGTGATCCACTGAATGCAATACAGCCGTTCCTGAAAAATGTCGTCGGGGCGAGGCATAAAATCGTGCTTTTCCCAACGGCGCAGTTTATTGCCGGTGGTGCCATCGGGAAGGCGGTAATCGCCTCGGATGGTTTTAATAGGCGTGCGGTACTCTTCTCCACCCAGCACGTACACCAAATCGCCCTTTTGCACCGTGCCTTTGGCGGCGGCGGTCATTTCCGCTTCGCTGACCCCGGATACAATTTCAATTTCAAAACGTTTTTGGTCGTAATTGGGGATTAACTTGGCCACCACCTTGCGGGTTTTGCTAATCACCCAACTGGGAGCCATTGGCACCATCCAGCCCGTGTGAGGGCAACGAGTTTCCAGGCAATACAAATAGGCTTTGGCGCGGTTGCCGTGCTCATCATGCTCAATGCCTAGAGCAGTAATTTCCCGATCCACCGCCTCAGCCACTGCTTTTTGGGCTGCTTCAATTTCCCGACGGGTGGCTTCATCGGCTCCCACGATATTCAGCGCTCCCCAAGTGAGCATACAGGCAATGGGATTGAGGTCGCTGGCATAGACATCGCACCCTAACCTTGCCGCCTCAAAGGGAATTTGACCGCTGCCGCAAAAAGTATCCCCCACTCGTGGGCGATGCCCAAACCGCAAAATCCCCAGTTGTTCCACCAATTCCGGGAAACTGTGGGCATTTGTCCCCAAATGTTGGTTCACCCGATCCCAAATGGGGCCGTAGAGGGTGGCATCGTCGCATTCTTCCGGGCGTTTGCAGAGTTCCAGTTTTTCGAGGTAAGAGCCTTGTGCCAATTTGGGTTTATCCCGTTGCGATTTCAGACGGCGTTCCAAACTGCTGTCAGCAATGCCCATCAGCAACTCAAACACTTCCAGATCGGCTTCGGGGTTATCCGTTGCAGGTAGCAATGCCCCCAATACGCAAGCTTTGGCCAGGATCAGAGGTTTGCGCCCTTTCCAATAGCTCCCCAACGCCGTGAGGGTTTGGCCAGCCCCAGCTTTGCGTTCCTTTTGCGCTTCGGCGCTGATTTTTTGGGCAGGCAAGAGCCGCTCGATCAAACTCGGCTTATCTTTCCAAGCAAGGGGGATGATGGACAAGGGAGATCTCCAGCGATACCATCGATCATGGTAGCTCTTAGGGCCCTAAGCCGTGAACTGGGAAGACTATATTCATTCGGATCCCGATATTCTCCTGGGTAAGCCAGTTTTCAGAGGAAGTCGCCTATCGGTGGAATTTATTTTGGGGCTATTTTCGGCAGGCTGGACGGAAAAGCAGATTTTGGAAAACTACCCTACGCTGACTCCAGAAGCACTTAGGGCTATGTTTAGCTATATCCAAGAATGTATGCGTGAAATGAACTTCTACAGTTTTTCAGATAAAGTCAGTTGATGCAATTTCTCGTCAATGAAAATTTTCCACGCTTAAGTATCTGTCTATTGCGAGATGCTGGCTTAGATGTGGCATCGCTCTCAGAGGAAGCTCCAGGTACTAAAGATTTCGAGGTCTTGGCTAGAGCTGCACAAGAAAAGCGGATTATATTGACTTTTGATCGGGATTAGCGTCCTTTGTAAGTCTAGCTTGTCCAAATCTGGAATGGACTCTGGAAGAGCGTTAAACAACTTGCGAAACTGGGCAGTGGTGCGAGATTTCACAGTGTTTCGGGGTTTAATTCTTCCGTCTTGCCTGCTTGATACTCGGCTATTGCCTCGGCACCGAGTTTTGCTAACATATCCGCTGAAGAAGCAAAGGATTCTTCCCATCGCTGATCGTCTTCTAGCTCATCAAGAATCAGGCTGGCAATTGCATTTTGCTCCTCTGTGGGTAGAGCTTTTAACTTGCTAATCGCTTTCTCCAGCAGTTCTGTCATCATTTGCATTCTCCCAAATAGGCGGTTTTATCTATATAACTTAATCTCTTAGCTTTGTCGTGCCAATGGTTGCTTCACTATCCCAAAAGGGCGAGGGATCTTCTTGCAAGCAGGATAACAGGCTGAGTTGATCGGCTTCTACGGCTTCGCTACGCAAGCTATCGGAACAAGCTGGCTGGTATGGGCGCTTGACCGGAGTGGGCACACTCAGTTCCGTCAAGGGATTTTCTGTGAGGGCATAGCGCAGGGCTTTGCGCCAACCGATATTCCCGTGATCGACACCCCCTGTCGCCGCTGCTGTCATGGTGTAAAGCCACCAGCGCTCTTCTGGACGCAGCCCTCTCCAGTTGCGAATGGCATTGGGGATCGCCTCCGGTTTGGCCCGTTCTACTGCCCAAGCCAGCACCAGCAATTCCTTCCCCAGCAGACGTTCTACGAGGTTGCGGCCAGTTGTCCAACGGCTCGGATTCATTTTTTTCGCCCGCAGGCGGTCATTAAACTCTTGTTTGAGATCCTCAGCAATCTGGCTCCAGATAGACCGGCTGAGAACACAGCGCTCCGCAATGTCCGGCTGTCCGTTGATGCCCGCCTTGATGCCATAGACTTCGTAAATCAGCACAGGAGCGGTTCTGCCGGCAGGTATTTCGACCACAAAGTGGTGGGGATCAACGGTTTTGGGACAGCCGAACCCCACCGTCTCCCATTTTTTATCGCTCACTGCTCTACCTCTCCCGGCTCAGGATTGATTTCCAACCGATGCAAAAAGACTTCCAAATCGTGGCCGCTGCTGAAGCGTAGCTCGTCCAAGCGCAGACTCACCTCTGCCGTCTCATTGCCCAAAGCCTGACGTGCTATCGCAATAAACTGCTCAATGTCTTCCGCTTTTACCAACATATCGCTTCCAAACCGGGTGGTGATGGCTCGGTTCCCTTCCCCCACGGTTAGGGAGATCCCACCCGCCAGTCGCACACCCAAAGCCTTGCTCTGATTGATGGCCGTATAACTCGCCTTATTTCCTTGCAGGTTGAGGCGCTTGTGCAGCTTAGCCGGTTTGTTTTTGTCAATCACCGGCCCTTTTTGGTCGAGCGCCGGGATCGTGAAGTTGCGAGTGGTGCTCACCCCTTGATCTTCGGCGTAGGCATAGATGGTAACGGCTTCTGATCCCTCTAGTTCGATGGGGCCAGTGTAGAGGGTGCCTTCCCGTGGGTTAATGCCCGTGGTGTTCCAGCGAATTTGACCACGGGGTTTCACGGTTAGCTCTACGGTGCGCTTGCCGCCGCCAATACGAGGCTGGTGGGTGAGGGTCAGCGTATTCTTCCAAGCATAGACATCCCCTGTCTCGTGCCGGCCATCCGGGTCAATGGCGACAAACCACAGGGCAGTGTCATTGGTTGTCCAGATCGTATCGGGCACCACAGGGCTGTTGGCATCCACATTGGGCGCGTAGTCGTAGTGAACACGGCCATTTTTGCCCGCATCTCGAGGCAGAATTTCCAAGGTAGCCGTACCGGTGCGGTCATCGTATTCTCGCTGGGTGATGGCTACGGATGTGCGGGGGGGCGGAAAGGGCCCCTTTTCGATGTATCCATCTTCGGTGTACCGCCAGCGACCTTGGCTGACGGCTATCTGCCGCAGGGTATCCATTCCTTTGGGGGGCAACCAGGGCCAGCGCTCGTTGGTGATGGTGCGGGAAACCACGTCTCGCCAAGGGATACGCCGCTCTCCCCCTGCCGGCCACAACAGGTCTTCTGCTCGCGACAGCAACGCCTCGGCATTGGCTTCCACATCGACATACAGCTTGGATGCACCGACATCGGATAGGGCTTTTTCGATCTGCTCTTCAGCATGGAAGGTATTGCCCGTAAAGGTCATGGAGAGCTTGGTAGGAGTCAGTTTGCCCTTGATGGGGTAATAGACCCGATTGAACAGGCTGACCACAGTGGCGTTAAAGTCGTAGGCGGCTTGTTCGGCCTCTTCCTCCAGTTCTGCTTTGTGGGGGGATTTGTCTCCACCGGTTTCTTCCAGTACTCGGGCAACGGCCCACAAACGACGGGTTTTGTCTTCTAGGCTGGCCAGATTGGAGCCATCTCCGGTAACCACACAAAAGTTGTTCTTCTCGGGAACACTTTCCCAAAACTGCTGGGCCTCTTCTGGGGGTGTTTTGCTGTCTGGGCTGAGTACCAGGCACACCCGCGGGCCATTGAGGCGAATCTCATCAATTTTGGGCAGGGCTTGCACCTCTTGATAGGCAATCCGCCGTTGGGGTCGGAAAATTTCTTCCAGCCGCCGCTTCATTTCCGCATCAATTTTCGGCTGGGGAGCGTTGCGGGCACGGCTATCAATGCGCTTACGCAGGTTCTCGATGTTGGAAAAGTACCAAGCATCGTTTTCTTTGCGGTGCAGGTACCAGGCGTTGGCACGGAACGCTTGAAAAGCATCCTGAAATTCGCTGACATTCCGCTGAGGAGCTACTAGGTATTCCAAAAATTGCCCCTCGGTAAAGCCTTTCACGGCATCAACTGATTCAGACAGAGAGGCAGTCAACAGCAGGGCAGCAATCTGACTGGCAGCATCATGGCCCAGTTTTTGATCCACCAGTTCAGCGACAGCAGTGCCATTGGCCGCAATATCGTGGGCAATCGCTCCCTGTAGATTGCTGATTTTGTTGATCTCTTCCCGCACATCTGGGATGTTGAGGTTCAGATGCTGGCAACCGATCAGGTAGACATCGTTGCTGGGACGCTCCCATACCGACTGGATTATTTTTGAAACAAACTGCATCAAGCCGCGAGTTTGACGGTAGCTTTCGTTTTCCTTAAATAGGGCAATGATGTGCTTAACCGAAGGATGGAAAGGGTAAGAAGCATGAATTTCGGCGGCAATTTGTTCGGCAGTTTTGGCAATTGATTTGGCTCTGGCTGCATCTCCCAGCACTTTTGCGTAGGCAGAAGCAACTGCATCAATGGTTTGTACATTGGGCAGGGAGCTAAATAGCCGCTTGCGGAGAATGTCGTAAATTTCCGATGTGCCCAGGTCTACCGGTGTGATGGATCGCGCTTGGCGGTTGGTTTCTTGAGCGAAGTTACCGATTGCTTTTTGCAGTTCCCGTGAGGCTCCTTCGTAGCTGCCGGATAGGTTGGAAATGACAATGCAGCAGCGCTTTAACTTCAAGGCGGCACTCAGCAGGTTCGATAGGGCGTAGGTTGTCACTTGCGCCAATGTACCTCCGCCCACCATGCGGGTAATGGCGTAGTCGAAGTAGGGCGGCAGCTCGTCCAATAGAATGAGGGTGGGTTCATCTCCAATCAAATCAATCCAATCCTGCTCACTGGGGGCATCTGCTCCGTGCTGCCAAAATTTGACAAAAGCCTCTTCTTTCCCCAGTTGCCGGGCAATCTCTCCCCAAATAAACCGTTGCTCGAACTTGAGGCGTCCATTGATGGCAACCAGTTTAGCGTCGGCAAAAGGAGCATCTTGAGTGATGTCTGGCACAACCTCGGCACGCAAAGCGGCATCCCGCGCCAGCAACCCTAGGGCAATCATGGAGTGGGTTTTACCACCCCCCATCGCCTGTTTGAGTTCAAACACCGCTTGGTCGGAGCGACCTGCCAGCCGTTTGAGCCCCTGACGCAGCAACAGATCCATCCCGCGGGTAATGTGGTTTTTGGCGAAGAATGCCCGGGCATCCTCTGCTGTATGCTCGATAACATTCGACAGATTTTCAATTTGCTCAACTATGGCGTAGTTCAAGGCCATAGGATGAATTTGACAAACGTCTTTGACGGTGGGAATCATTGCGGCTAGCTCCTGCTACCCAAGATGGTGACCCTCTCTTCAACTAAAGGAACTGTGGGGGGTGTTTAGTATTTAGCAGAGCTGACACAGGCAGGCAAGGGCGGCTGTTCGATATTCATGTCCCGCCTTGTTTGGGATGCGACGGTCAGGATGGGGATCCCTCTGTGAGGATTTGGTTAACCTTTTCTGTCCACTGGGGATCTTCAGGTGCAATCACTATGCTCTTGGGTCGGGATCCCAGTTCCCGATAGATGGGCTCCACTGCGGGAGTGCCCCGCAACTGCCAAGCTATGTCTTTGAGCTGTTGAGTGGTCAAGGTCGATAAATCAAGGATGGTCATGTGGATAGCTCCCCCTCTGGGCCAGTGAATCTCTGTAGCTTCGACCCGTTGGGCTTTACCTCAAGATAAACGGAGAGGGTGGGATTCGAACCCACGGTGGCGTCAACCACGGCAGTTTTCAAGACTGCTTCCTTAAACCGCTCGGACACCTCTCCAAACTGCTGGGATCCCCAGGCTTTACTTATGTTACGCAATGGGTTTCTGGCTGTGCAATCGCTGCCGACCACAACCCCCACAGATTTACCCGCCACTGCCGCTAGAGACCTGAGTGGACGCCTGATGGTTGCGAATGGCCCGCTTGACCAAATTGAGGAAGGCAAAGGCCCGTTGGTCGGTGGGATCCAAGCGCATTACCGTTTGAAAGGCTGCTTCTGCCTGCTGTAGAACGGCCAGATCGATTTGTCCGTCCTCATCGGCTTCCAGTTGGGCCTTTTGCAAGAGGAGGGCCCCTCGATTGTAATGGGCTGCCACATGGTTGGGATCTGCCGCCAAAACGGCTTCCAGCTCTGCCAGGGCCGGATCCAGATAGCCGCTCATGCCCAGTACCCAGGCCAGCTTGTAACGAGCTTCGGTATGGGTTGGGTCGGAAGCAACCGCCTGGCGAAACGCTTGGATGGCAGCCTGGAAATCGCCCGCTTGTACCGCTGCGATGCCTTCTTGGTAGCTGTCGTGAGCCATGAGCAAGTTGGGGGTTGACTGGGAAGCTGGCATGAGGAAGGGATCCCTTACCTGTAGATTAACCCTTGCCAAACGTGTTGCCCCCAATTCCCATCCCAGGTACCGAGAACAGAGCCGTGCCCCCGCTGGTTTACCGTCTTTTCCCTCTTGGGGGTGCCATCTGCAGCAGGAGAAACTGCCGCGGCAAGAGATTGGAGATTGCGCAAAGCCTGACCCCCTCAACCTGTGCCCCTTCCTAGGATGAACATAGCCATTGATCGGTTGTGAACCATGAACGCCAAACTGCTTTTCCTACCGCTGGCTTTGGGGCTGTCTGTGGCTCCGACCACCGCTGTTTTTCCGCAAACCCTAGGCATCTACCCTCCTTTACAAAGGCTGCAACTGGCCGATACTCGTCAGTTGGATGTTGGCACCCGCTCCATCATTGTCAACCCCGTTCCTTCCGACCTGCGGGTGAATCTGGAGCTGGATCGGCACGGGTCTAACCCCATCTACCGGCCTGGCGAGCCGATTGCCATTACCCTGAGCACCAACCGCGATGCCTACGTTTACCTGTTCAGCATCCAAGCCGATGGCCGTACCCATCTGATTTTGCCCAACCGCTTTTCCGGTGGCAACGAGTTTCTGCGGGCCGGAGAAGTGCGCACCTTCCCGCCGCCAGGGGCCAGCTATCGGTTGACCATCGCTCCACCCTTCGGCCAAGCCCAGGTGTTAGCGGTGGCATCCCCCCGTCCGCTGAACTTCCAGGAGATCGCCTCTTTTGAGCAGAGTGGCTCCTTTGCCGACGTGCGGGTGCGGGGATCCCAACTGGGCAATGCCATTGCCCGCGCCATTATTGTCGAGGGGATCCCTTCCGACCAGTGGGTGACGGCCACTCGGTTCTATCGGGTTGCCCCGCGCTAATCCAAGCTCTGAGACCTCAGGTGGATGGCCCGCACAGGATCCCCTTCATCGGGTATATGACCAGCCCCACCGTTCAAGCTGGGAAGGAAGTCAACCACCCCAAAGGCTGCCCAAAGATTGGGTTCATCTGCCACAATGAGAGCAGCCAAAGGTAGTCTCGGCTACGTCCTGTGTGGTTCTGGGTCAGCCGTTCTATGTCCCCTTCCTCCAATCCCCTGAGCGAGCAGATTCGCAGTATTGACGACCATCTCTCCCGCCGACCCCTGGATCTGGATCCGGCGGGCTATTTCGTCATCTACTTGGATCGGGAGCAGAACCTCATTTGCGCCAAGTACTACAGCACCGTCATCAATGAGCGGGGGCTGGCCACCGATCCGGAAACAGGAGCTGTGATCCCGGCCAAGGGCTCCGTCAACCGATCCCCTGAACGGGTGTATGTTGGGCGCACGGCCAAAGAACTGTGTGTACAGATCTTTGAAAAGGAGCAGGAGAGAGTGGTCTCCCAGCTCAGCCATGCGGCCTACTTGGGAAGGGAGTTTCAAAAAGCCGAAGCTGCCCTGATCTCTGGCGAGGAGTACATCCAAGACTGATCCCTTCCCAGAAAGCTCACCAAATTTTCGGGCTGGAGACCCGCACCATAGCCGCAGGCTTGGTGTCGGGAGGTAAGCCCGCCTCCATATAGGTTTGCCGGTCAAAAGCCTGGATGAACTACAATAAGCCCATGAGCCAGACTATATCCGTACGTTGCAAGCTGATAGTCCCACAAGAGTTGCGTCAAGAAATTGACCGCACTTTGCAGGGCTTTGCGAATGCTTGCAACCAGATTCTCGACACCGCCAAACAAAAGAACTGCTGGAACACCGCCAAGCTGCACCACTTGGTCTATCGGCCGGTAAGGGCAGCAACGGGGCTGAAGGCCAACCACGTCTGTCAGGCGCTCCGTCGGGTGATCAGCAATGCCAAGGCGGTGAAGCAAGTCCACAAGTTCCGCCCCACCAGTCTGACTTTGGACGCTCGTACTTTTAAGTACCGAGAGTCCGACCAAGCCGTGGGCGTGACCCTGATGAGCGGACGGGTTTGGCTCAAGCTCAAGATTGGCGGTTATCAAATCGCTTTGCTGCGGGGGCAAACGCCCACCAGCGCTACTCTGTCCAAGACCAAGCAAGGGGACTACTACATCAACATCGCTGTTGAGCTGGACACTCCCCCGACTGGCAAAACTCCAAAGGTAATCGGAGTTGACTTGGGCAGGCGGGATATCGCCACCGCTAGCAACGGACGCTCTTGGGGCGGAGGATACATCCAGGCCGTCCGTGACCGGTTCAGCCGTGTACGCGCCAAGGTTCAATCCAAACGCACTCGCAGCTCTAGGAGGCTGCTGAGAAGGCTCTCTGGGAGAGAACGGCGCTACCAGACATGGCTGAACCATAACATCAGCAAAACCTTGGTCAGGGATGCCCAGGCTATTGGTGCGGCACTGGCTTTTGAAGACTTGACAGGCATCAGAGATTGCCTGAATCAGAAGTCTCGAAGTAAGGCTGAGCGGCGCAGGACTAACAACTGGGCGTTCTGCCAGCTCAGGATGTTTGTAGCCTACAAGGCTGCCATTGCTGGAGTGCCTGTGGTGCTGGTGCCGCCTGCCTACACCAGTCAGACCTGCCACAAATGCCTGCACATCCACCCTGAGCAGGGCAAGTCCTACCGCAGTGGCAAGTCGTTCAAGTGTGGACATTGTGGGTGGGAAGGGGATGCTGACCATAACGCTGCTCAAGTAATCTCTCTCCTTGGGGCGACTGTAAACTCGCCTGAAATTCCGAAACTTAGCTGTCCTCTGGGGCCGCTAGGGATTGGGATAAAGCCCGCACCCTGCGCATAGCGCGGGTGTCGGGTAGTTTACTTTCGCAAGACTACATCATCCCCTTAGGTGCAGAGCCAGCCGCCGGCTTGGGCTCAGGCTTTTCCACCACAATCGCTTCGGTTGTGAGGTACATTCCGGCTATGGAAGCCGCGTTTTGCAGCGCTGAGCGCACCACTTTGGCCGGATCGACGATCCCCTGGGCAAACATATCCACATAGGTTCCGCTCAGGGCATCGAAGCCAAAGGGCATCTCCTTCTCCAAAACCTTTTCCACCACCACTGACCCTTCCAGACCGGCATTGTGGGCAATCTGAAAGAGAGGGGCCTGCAAGGCTCGGTAAACAATTTCTGCCCCCACCTGTTC
The DNA here is from genome assembly GCF_054059455.1 of Thermostichus sp. MS-CIW-23. Taxonomy (NCBI): domain Bacteria; kingdom Bacillati; phylum Cyanobacteriota; class Cyanophyceae; order Thermostichales; family Thermostichaceae; genus Thermostichus; species Thermostichus sp. MS-CIW-23. Next base: position 159,517 of record NZ_JBSSCC010000001.1, read on the forward strand.
TTCGGCATTCAACTTGGCCTTGAAAGCCGGGATCCCTTTGGAGAGGTGCAATAGCGTCGCCCCGCCGCCAGGGACGATCCCTTCTTCCACCGCAGCTCGGGTGGCATTCAGGGCATCCTCAATGCGCAGCTTGCGATCTTTGAGTTCTGTTTCAGTGGCAGCCCCCACTTTGATCACCGCCACTCCCCCGGCTAACTTGGCGATGCGTTCTTGCAGTTTCTCGCGGTCGTACTCGGAATCGGTGGTTTCCAGTTGCTTGCGAATTTGAGCCACCCGCTTTTCCACCGCCGCCTTGGTGCTGCCATCGGTCACGATGGTGGTCTTGTCTTTGGTGACGGTGATCTTGCGGGCTACCCCCATCATGTCCAGGGTGACCTTATCCAGCTTGATGCCAACATCCTCAGAGATGAGCTGCCCGCCGGTGAGAATGGCGATATCTTCCAGCATGGCTTTGCGCCGATCCCCAAAAGCCGGAGCCTTGACCGCCACCGCATTGAGTACCCCCCGCAGGCGGTTCACCACCAATGTGGCCAGAGCTTCTCCCTCTACATCTTCCGCGATAACCAAAAGAGGCCGACCTTCGCGGGCCACCCGCTCTAGGATGGGCACCAGATCTTGCAGGCTGGAGATCTTGTTGCTGGTAATCAGCAGATAAGCATTCTCATACTCGGCCACCATCCGCTCCGAGTCTGTGACGAAATAGGGGGAAATGTAGCCGCGGTCAAACTGCATCCCCTCCACCACGTCCAACTCGGTTTCCAGCGACTTGGATTCTTCGACCGTGATCACCCCATCTCGCCCTACAGCATCCATGGCCTTGGCGATCATCTCTCCCACTTCGCTGTCATTGCCGGCAGAGATGGTGGCTACTTCGGCGATGGTCTTACGGCCTTCCACAGCCTTGGCGTGAGCCGCAATTTGCTCCACCAAGTAGGCGGTGGTCTTTTCAATGCCGCGTCGCAAGGCCACAGGGTTGGCACCCGCCGAGATGTTTTTGAGCCCTTCCCGCACCATGCTTTGGGCCAGGATGGTGGCTGTGGTGGTACCATCTCCGGCCACATCGTTGGTCTTAGAGGCCACTTCCCGCATCAACTGGGCGCCTGTGTTCTCCAAAGGATCGGCCAACTCAATTTCCTTGGCAATCGTGACCCCGTCGTTGACGATTTGGGGGGCACCAAACTTCTTCTCCAAGACCACGTTGCGTCCTTTGGGGCCAATCGTAACCTTGATTGCATCCGCCAGTTGGTTGATGCCCTGCTCCAATGCCTTGCGGGCCTCTTCTCTAAACAGAATCCGCTTTGCCATAGAATCCGCGATCCTCGTAAGTCTGACTGGGCTCCTACTTTGGGTACTGCCAGGCGGAGTGGGGTTCCCAGGAATCCTCCGGCTCGGCTAGCAGGGAGTTAGCACTCTAAACTCCCGAGTGCCAATCTAGCTCAAAGACGGGAGCCTGAGCAAGATGGGCAGATCCGGAGTCACGTTTTGGCTGACAGGGGGGAGAGGGCTAGGAGTTGCCGCCGATCAGGATGTCGGGAAACTGGGCCTGGGCTTCGCTGATGGGGCGGTTGCGCCCGCCGTTTTGCCAGTAGTTGATGAGTTCGGTGGCTCGGTTAAGCAGCTCGATGCGATCCACTTCGCTGATCCAAGTTTTGCTTTCCAGCTCAGCCTTAAGCTGCTCCCAAGCGTCATCCCGCGGCCAGAAAAAGTAGTGGGTGAGGGGGCTGCGGTTTTTGGCCACCACCTGATCGACGGCAATAGCCAAATCGTTTTCCAACCAGAGGGCTTTTAGGGCGAACTTCGGCAAGGCTCTCTTCTCCTTTGGGCTACTCAACGGACGATCCAATCCTAACCAGGCAGCCTTTCATTCTGACATATGTCCTGTCCATCGGCGGGCCGAGAGCCGGAAGATGGATACGGGCTCAGCCCTGTCTGGGGGCAAAGGGCCCTAGATCACAGAGGGCTGTTTCCCCTTTCAGTACCAAGTCCCGCAGGATGGCGGCGCTGATCGGGGCCAGCAACACTCCATTGCGATAATGGCCGGTGGCAATGAGCAGATTGGCGTAGCCAGGAGCCCAACCCAGGATGGGGGCGCGCTGTCCCACTGGTCGAGGCCGATGGCCGGCCCAATGATCCAACAAAGTTGCTTCGGCCAAAGCCGGGCAGAGTCGGATGGCGCGGGCCAGCAGATCTTGTAGCGCCAGCAGCGTCGGCTCGGGATGAGGGGCCTGAAATTCCACTGTTGCCCCCACCCACAGGGATCCATCCCCCAGGGGAACCAGATGCAGATCCGCGTCGGTGACCACGGGCCCCAGGGGGATCCCGGGGGCTTTGACCCGCAGGGCCTGACCTTTGACCGCTTGCAGCGGCACCTGCAGCCCCAGCTCTTTGGCCAGAGGAGAGCTGCCCAGACCTGCCGCCAGGATGACGTGCCCTGCCGAGAGGGTGAGAGCGGGCGTGTAAACCGTTTGCAGGCGAAAGGGGGGATCCGAGCTGCGCTGAATCTTCTGGACAGGCTGGTGGAAGAAAAAGCGGGATCCCTTGCGTTGGGCTGCTTCCAAGAGAGCCTGGGTTAGGAGCTTGGGTTGGACTTGTCGATCCTGGGGAGAGTAGATGGCCGCCGCCAGGTCGCTGCGCAGGCCGGGCTGCAGGGATCCCACTTCGGCAGGGCTGAGCAGATCTAGGCGGTAACCTGCTTGTCGGCGGGCCGCCAGGGTCTCTTGCCAAGCTTCCACTTCCTCCTCCCTGAGGAGTTTGAGAATGCCGCGCCGATTGACGGGCAAACTCCGGCCCAGGTCTTCCTCCAGCCGCGCGATTAGGGGATCGAACAGCTCCAGGCTTTTCAGGCGAAGCTGAACCGTCTCCCCACCCGCTTGCCGACTGGAAATGCCCACCAATACCCCCAGAGCTGCCCCTGTCGAGCCGGCGGCAGGATCCCCGGCATCGATCCCAACCACCGATAGGCCAGCCGCAGACAATTCGTAGGCGATGGCACAGCCCACCACCCCACAGCCGATCACCAGCACATCACAGTTCAACAGCCCAACCCTCAATGGAGATGCTTTTCGTAGTGATACTCCACAGAGTTGCTGCGATCGTGCAATTCACGAATTTCCGGCAGACGCACATAGCCGAGCCGCTCATAAACCCGATGAGCCGTCGTGAAGCGAGTATCTGTCCACAGATGCAGAGAGTCCGCCTGCTGCTGCCGAGCCGCAAATTCGGCCTGTTCAATCAAACGCCGACCCAAACCTCGACCCCGCACTGCGGGCAGGGTGTAGAGTTTTTTCAGCTCCATTCGCCCAGGGATCCCATCGGGCACAAGGCCGACACAGCCGACCACTTGATCCTGATGCTGCGCCACCCAAAGGGATCCCCCCATCTCCGCGAAAGCTGTGGCAGGCTGAAGCAACTCCGGCACTTCTTCGATATCCAATACACAGCCTGGATACTCCGCAAAGACCACCTGCAAAATGTGGAGCAGAGCCGCACTGTCGGAGTTTTCCGCAGGACGGATGTCGATCTGCATCGAGCAGCGAAGAAAAAGAAATCATCGTTAAGTAAAGCTTTCTCGATTGTACCTGGGCTTGCTCGAGGACTCTGTTTTCTCTGTTTCTCAGGGAGCAGAGGATCCCTGAGGTGAGCGGCTAAGATCGCTAGCATCCCCAACCCCATCTGCCCATGGATACTGAACTGCTGGTTCCCGACGTCGCCGATCTCGTAACAGAGGATGATACCCCGGTGGATAACTTTGCCTCGGAAAAACAGCAGCGCCTCCTGACTGGAGCTCTCTACAGCGCTTTGCGCGGCAAAACCTTTTTAGCAGCGGCAAATGTAGGCATCTACACCGCCATCGGTCGGCCCCCGATTGTGCCGGATGTTTTTCTCAGCCTGGACGTCACGGTGCCGGAGCAATGGTGGGAGAAGCAAAACCGTTGCTACCTGCTCTGGCAATTTGACAAGCCGCCGGATGTGGTGATCGAGATCGTCTCCAACCGCGAAGGCGACGAGCTGGAAGGCAAGCTGAGCCGTTATGAGCAGATGCGAGTTAGCTACTACGCGGTCTTCGATCCCAATCATGAGCTGGGGCCAGAGGAGTTGCGCATTTTCGAACTGCGGGGCCGCCACTACGCGGAAATGACCGAGACCTGGCTAGAACAGGTGGGGCTGGGCCTGACGGTGTGGGAAGGCGTTTTTGAGGGGAAACAAGCTCGCTGGCTGCGCTGGTGTGATGCCCAAGGGCAGTTGCTGCTGACCGGCGATGAACGGGCTGAGTTGGAGCGGGAACGGGCGGAGCAGGAACGTCAACGGGCGGAACAAGAACGCCAAAGAGCCGAACAAGAACGCCAACGGGCGGAACAGGAACGTCAACGGGCGGAGCGTCTGGCGGCAAGATTGCGGGCTTTGGGTGAGGATCCCGATTTGGAGAGCTGAAGCCCAGGGATCCCCTTCAGCACCCACCCTCCACTACACTCAGAGAGGGAACTGCTGCCGGAGTGGCAGGGATCGTTGGACTCACAGATGGGCTATCGCCGCCGGGATTGGTTGGCCTACTGGCTGCTCAAGTGGCTGGTGGTCAACCCCTTGTTTCGGGGACTGTATTTTGGGCGCACCTATGGGCAGGAAAACGTGCCTCGCCAGGGATCCCTCATCGTCGTCAGCAACCACGCCAGCCATTTGGATCCGCCGCTGGTGGCCAATGCGGTGCGCCGCCCGGTGGCCTTCATGGCCAAGGAAGATCTGTTTCGGGTGCCGGGGTTGAAGCAGGTGATCCAGCTCTACGGCGCCTACCCGGTCAAAAGAGGCGGCTCTGACCGCGCTGCCCTGCGGGCCACGGAAGCAGCTTTGGCGCGGGGATGGGCGGTAGGGATCTTTTTGAATGGCACTCGTACCCCCGATGGCCGCATTCCTCACCCCCACTTGGGAGCGGCCTTGGTTGCAGCCCGCACCCAAACGCCTCTGCTGCCTGTAGCCCTTTGGGGCACGGAAAAGGTCTTGCCCAAGGGATCCCGGTGGCCGCGCTTGTTCTGCCCCATCACGGTGCGCATTGGCGACGTGATTCCCCCCCCTGCTTCCAGCGATAAGGCCGATTTGCAGCAGGTGACGGCAGAGTGCGTGCAGGCTATCCATGCCCTTTTGGATCAGGGGCGCTGAGGGTATCTTGGGCTACCAGATACTCAACAACAGGGATCCCTCCCAGGATGTGCTTTTGAAGAATCTCCTCCACCACCTCCGGCGTGACCGAGTGGTACCAAAAGCCGCCCGGATACACCAGCAGCACAGGGCCGGGAACAGCATAGTCGCACGCCCGCAGGCAGTTGGCTTTGGTGCGGTGTACCCGCAGGGATCCCCCCCTCCCGATTTCCAGATCCAATTCTTTGATCCGCGATTTCAAATAGTCCCAGGCTTCCAATCCCACGGCTTTCTCACAACATTTGGGCTTGGTTTGATCTGCACAAAGGAACAAATGCCACTGGTAGGGCGGAATGGGAGCCGGCTGAGGCGCTTGGCCTGGGGATCCGGTTGCCGAGGAGGGATCCAGGATAGGGGAAGAAGCGACAGGACGCGACATAACAAGATGTTTGGGCTTGGCTACAGTTGCATTATCCCCTGTTCTCTAGGTTCTTACCGATGCTGGTGGATAACCCCAAGCAGCGACTGTTTCTTGCTCTGCTCCCCCCTCCAGCACTGCAAGAGCAGGTGACAGCCATCAAACAGCAGTTTGCCGAGCAATTTGCCAGCCAAGCGGCCCTGCGCTCGCCTCCCCACATCACTCTGGTGCCGCCGTTCGAGTGGCCCAGTTCCGATCTGCCGGCCTTGACGGGATCCCTAGAGGACTTTGCCAGGCGTCAGACCCCCGTCTCCATCCAGTTATCCGGCTTTGGGGCCTTCGCACCGCGCGTCATTTTTATCCATGTCGTGCCCTCCCCAGAACTGCAGCGGCTACAAGCTCAAGCCCATCACCACATGGGGATCCTTCTCAACCAGAAAGAGACAACCGCTCAGGGCCGTCCGTTCGTGCCCCACATAACCGTGGCCTTCCGAGACCTAACCCCCGCCCACTTTCGCGCCGCTTGGCCGCAGTTCAAGACCCGTTTTTTTCAAAGTTCCTTCACGGCGTCGGCTTTGACGCTCCTCCTCCACGACGGCAAACGTTGGCAGGTTTTTGCCCAGTTCTCGATGGGGGAATGATGGGGAAGCCAACCGAAGCAGCCTACTCCACCCAGTGAGCAGCCATGTACTCGGCCAGATCCACCACCCGCTGGGAGTAGCCCCACTCGTTGTCGTACCAAGCCATGACCTTCACCAGATCCCCATCCAGCACACTGGTCATCTCCGCATCCACAATGGCCGAACAATCGTGGCCGCGGTAGTCGATGGAGACCAATGGAATATCCGAGTAGGCGATGATCCCTTTCATCGTGGTTTCCGAGGCTTCCTTCAGGGCAGCGTTTACCTCCTCGGCAATCACGCGCCGCTCCGTCTGCACCACCAAGTCCACCAGAGACACATTGGGCGTGGGAACCCGTACCGCCACCCCATTCAGCTTGCCTTTCAGCTCCGGGATCACCAAAGCCACCGCCTTGGCAGCCCCCGTGGTGGTGGGCACCATGCTCAATGCTGCTGCCCGGGCCCGCCGCAGATCGCGGTGACCACCATCTAAGATCCGCTGGTCGCCGGTGTAACTGTGGGTGGTGGTCATGGTGGCACGGAGGACGCCGAACTTGTCCAGCAACACCTTGATGATCGGGGCAAGGCAGTTGGTGGTGCAGCTGGCGTTGCTGACAATGTTGTGCCGCACCGGGTCGTAGGTGTGTTGATTAACACCGTAGACAAACGTGGGAATGTCTCCCCCCTTGGCCGGAGCGGTGATCACCACCTTTTTGGCTCCCGCTTCTATGTGCTTAGAGGCACCCTGGTAGTCGACAAAAACACCTGTAGCTTCAATAACAAGATCCACCTTCCACTCTTTCCAGGGCAGGTTGCTGGGGTTGCGGTCGGAAACGGCATAGATATGCTTGCCGTTCACCACCAAACCATTTTCTGCAGGCTCAACGTCTGCTCCCTGCAACGGCCCAAGGATGGAATCGTACTTGAGCAGGTGGGCAGCCGTGCGAGCATCTGAGGTGTCGTTGATGGCAACAATGTCCAGGTTGGACTGGGAGCGACCCAGCCAACAGCGCAAAAAGTTGCGACCAATGCGACCAAACCCGTTGATGGCTACCCTAACCACTGCTCCTGACCTCGCTGCTTGAAATCTCTTGGGGGCTGCTGCTTAGCACATGATATCGCAACCCCTGAACATTCTGAAGACAAAATTTGGGATCCAAGGGGTTGTCTTCGTGGACGTTGACCTGCAAACCTATGCGGAGCAGGGATTGAGCCTCTTTCAAGCGGGATAGCGCTGGTGCAGCAGAGCCATAGCCGAGGCTACATTTTCTACCCCTCGCTGCTCCAGCAGATCCGTGAACATACTATCCAGCCAGTAAAGGTGCTCGCTGATGATCTGGCTCCAGGCGCGGTAGAGTTTCACCTGTACTTCCAGAGGCAACAGGATCAGCCCTTCGGTGGAAAGGCGTAGGGTTTGCACCTCGGTCATGCTCACTGCCGTAAAGGAGCGCCGCCGCCCCGTCAGCAGAGAAAGTTCCCCAAACAAGCGCCCGGCGTGCAGCGTGGCCAGCCAATAATCTCCCGGATGTCGCACGTACTGGCGACGCAGCTCCACCACTCCACTGAGGATCATGTACAGGTCACTACTGGGATCCCCCTCTTGAAAGATCACCTGACCAGGAGAGAAGCGGCTGGGCAACAGGGCTGCCGTCAGCGCCTTCCACTCGGCATCTTCCAAAGATTGGAAGAGCAAGTGCTCGCGAACACGCTCAAACGGATAACGGGGGCTGCTCATGATGTCGGTGGGCCAGAGGGGTACCTGAGGCCGGCTCCGTTTCATCCTACCGCTGCCGGCAGGGTGTTGGGAGATGGGAGAGAGTTGTCCCCAAAGAGTATCTAAGATGCAATGGAAAAGGTAGGTCGCTCCCAGGGATCCCATGCAGCCTGGCTCAATTGTCCGCTGCCGCAACCGCGAGTGGGTGGTGCTCCCCGCTGATTCAGAAGAAATTGTGGTGCTGCGGCCCCTCACCGGCACCCCAGAAGATGCGGTTTGCATTCACCGACACCTGATGAACCTTGTGGGCGGCACCTTGCCCTTCGAGCGAGTGGAGCCTACCGCCTTTCCTTGGCCCTCTGGGGATCATCCTGCCGATGCCACCAGTACCCTTCTCCTCTGGCAGGCGGCCCGGCTGATTTTACGGGAGGGCGCAACTCCCTTTCGCTCTCTGGGGCGCCTCTCGATTCGGCCACGGGTATACCAGTTTGTGCCCTTGCTCATGGCGCTGCGCCTCGATCCGGTGCGGCTATTGATTGCCGACGACGTAGGGGTGGGCAAGACCATCGAGGCGCTGCTGATAGCCAGGGAGCTTTTGGATCGCGGCGAGATCCGACGCCTTTGTGTCCTGTGCCCTCCCTATTTGTGCGAGCAGTGGGCCAGCGAGCTGGCCGAGAAGTTTAACCTGGAGCCAGTGGTCATCCGCTCGGGAACGGTGGGGCAATTGGAGCGAAAAACCCCTGTTGGGCGCAGCCTCTACGAGCACTTTCCTGTCCAGGTGGCCAGCATTGACTTCGTCAAGACCGAGCGCAACCGCCACCCATTTCTGCAATTTTGTCCTGAGCTGGTCATTGCCGACGAAGTCCATGGGGCAGCGGCGGCCCATGGCAAAAACCAGCAGGAGCGCCACAGTCTGCTCAAAGCGGTGGCCCAAAACCCCAACCGCCACCTGATCCTGCTGACGGCAACTCCCCACAGCGGTGTCGAAGAGGCCTTCCGCTCGCTGCTGGGGCTGCTGCGGCCCGAGTTCGAGACATGGGATCTCCAGGATCTCAACGAAGACCAACGCGTCCAGCTAGCCCGTCATTTTGTCCAGCGCACGCGGCGAGATATTCGGGAAACTTGGCAGGAGCTCACCTGTTTTCCAACCCGGGAAGCTGAAGATGAAACCTACACCCTTTCTGAGGGGCAGCGCAAGCTGTTCGAGGACACCTATGGGTTTTGCTCGGAATTGGTGTGCACAGGGCAGCAACTAGAGAAGCGCCAGCAGCGAGTGCGCTACTGGGGAGCGCTGGCCCTTTTGCGCTGCGTAATGTCCAGCCCGGCGGCAGCAGTAGCGGCATTGCACAATCGCAGCGGAGCAACCCTGGAGGCAGAAGAAGAGGTTGAGGCAGAACTGAGCCGCTGGGTGTTCGAGTCGGCAGAAGAGCGTACCGACGATGAGCTGCCAACGCCAGCTCTTGAAGCCGCAGACCCAACCCTGCCGGATAGCGACCGCCGCCGGTTGCAGGCCCTGGCCCGTCTGGCCAAACAGCTCCAGGGCCCAGAGCACGACACCAAACTGGCGCGGGCCATCGAGCTGGTGAAAAAGTTGCTTCAGGAAGGTTTTCATCCCATCCTCTGGTGCCGCTACGTTGCCACTGCGGAGTATCTGGACAGTTACCTTCGGCAACAGCTGGGATCCCCAGCCCAAGTAGCCTGTGTAACGGGCAGGATGGGAGACGAGGAGCGGGAGGCCAAGATCGCGAACCTGGAAGTTGACCGACCACGGGTGCTGGTGGCCACCGACTGCCTCTCGGAAGGGATCAACCTGCAGGAAAAGTTTACAGCCGTCATCCACTACGACCTGCCCTGGAACCCCAATCGGCTGGAGCAGCGGGAGGGCCGGGTGGATCGCTACGGCCAAAAGGCCAGCCGGGTCAAGGTCATCCGCTTTTTTGGCCGCGACAACCCCGTAGATGGCGTGATACTGGAGGTGTTGCTCAACAAAGCGCGGGAGATCCACCGCACCCTGGGCACCCACGTGCCTGTGCCGGAGGCTAGCGAAAGCGTTACCCAGGCTGTGCTCGAAGCCCTCTTCCTGCGCAAGGGACACTGGTCCGCCGAGCGCCAGCTAACCCTCGATCTTGGCGTGCCGGAAGTGGATGAGTTTCACCGGCGCTGGGATCGCTCTGTCGAACAGGAGCGGCGCAACCGCACCCGTTTTGCCCAGCGGGCCCTCAAGCCTGAGGCAGTGCAGCGGGAGCTGGAGGCCACCGATGCCGTGCTAGGGGATCCCGAAGCTGTGCGCGAATTCTTCCTGGCTGCCGCCCAGCGCCTCAACCTAGCCATAACCCCAGGGAAGCGGTCGGGGGTCTACCAGGTTAGCGTCGGCTCCGAAGCCACTGCCACCTTGCCGGAAGCCATTCGCCTGGCCCTGCCCTCTCCCAAAGGCGGGCGTTGGCTAATCAGCTTCGACTCGCCCACGCCCGAAGGTGCCGAATACATTGGCCGCAACCACCGCGTCGTGGTTGCCCTGGCCCAGTTTTTGCTGGAGGAAGCCCTCGACAACCCAGAGAAAGGGGATGCTGTCGTCTCCCGCTGCGGCGCTCTACGCACCCGAGCGGTAGTTGATCTTACAACTCTACTGCTGCTGCGGGTGCGCTACCTGGTGGAGCAACCCCAGGGGCAGCCTCTCTTGGCGGAAGAGGTGCTGGTGCTAGGCGGTGTTGGCCTGGAGAGCGGCGAGGCCCGCTGGCTGGAGACGGGCGCAGCTCTCCAACTGCTGGCCACGGCCAAGCCGGATGAGAACCTACCGCTAGCGGAAAAGCGGGAGCTGGTTCAGCATCTCCTGGCCTGTCTCGGCCCGTGGCAGGAGACAGAGGAAAACTGGGGAAGGGATCACCGGCTGCAGCAGGCGGCGCGGGAGCGGATTTTGCAGCGTGCTGCTGAGCTGGAGGCTGCCCATAGGCGCATCCGCCAAGCCGTGTCCCTACAGGGGCGGGGGCTGAAGGTGAAGCCGCAGCTTCCCCCCGATCTTTTAGGACTCCTTGTTCTCCAACCGGTGGTTTGCCGATGAGCGAGTTTTCTGGGGTACGCATCGAAGGAGGCCTGTTGGGGCCCGATATTCTCGAAAAGCTGCTGGCAGGGGATCTGCCAGGACAGAAGCCAGAAGACTTCGGCTTTAACAGCAAGCGCAGCCCAGTCGAAGAGATTGCCGCGGTCTTTGCCGATTGTCGAAAGTACTGGGAGGCCTTCCAGAGCCGCCTGCAGCGCCTGCCCGAAAGCGATCTCGCCACCAGCATCACCCGCGATGCCTGGGCGATCCCCTTCTTCAGTTTGCTGGGGATCGAGGTGCGCTATCAACCGCGCGCCTGCGAGGTGGACGGAATGAACTTCCCCATCTCGCATCGCATGGGCGAGGCGGAAGACGCGCCACCGGTGCACATCGTCGGCGCACGCCAGGAGCTGGGCCGCGTGCCGGCTTCTGGCCGGCCTCGCCTGGCACCCCACTCGCTGCTGCAGGAGTATCTCAACCGCAGCGAGCACCTCTGGGGCATTGTTACCAACGGATTGACCCTGCGCCTCCTGCGGGACTCCACCTATGTGCGTCGGCAGGCCTATGTGGAGTTTGACCTGAAGCAGATCCTAGAGGAGCAGCGGTTTAACGACTTTGCCATCCTCTTTCGGCTGCTGCACCGCAGCCGCTTGCCCCAAACGGCAGAGCTAGCAGGGGATTGTCTGCTGGAAAAGTACTACCAACAGGCCCTGGAGCAGGGTGGCCGGGTACGGGAACGGCTGCGGGAGGGGGTTGAGGAGTGCATCAGGTTGCTGGCAAATGGGTTCCTGGCCCATCCCAAGAACCAGAGGCTGAGAGCGCGGCTCTTGTCGGATCCCAGGGAGCTCTACCGCCAACTGCTGCGCTTGGTCTACCGGTTCCTGTTCCTCTTGGTTTCCGAAGAGCGGGGGTTGATGAGCAGCGCGGCGCTCTATCGCGAGCACTACAGCGTGACGCGGCTGCGGCGGTTTTTGGATCGGCAAAGTGCCCAAGACGAACACGAGGATCTCTGGTGCAGCTTGCGGGTGCTCTGGAGGGTGCTTTCCCAAGAGGAGCTGGCGGAGCTGCTGGGGGCTGCTCCTCTCAACGGAGAGCTGTTTGCCCCTCTGGAGCTGGATGAGTGCAGCCTGAGCAACCGGGATCTGCTGCAAGCCTTTTCGCACCTAGCCTACTACCGAGAAAACCCCACCTCTCCCCTTCGGCGGGTCAACTACGCGGCACTGGATGTAGAAGAACTGGGATCCGTCTACGAAAGCTTGCTCGACTACCAGCCTCAGATTGTAACTGGGCAAGGGGCGCCTCGCTTTGAGTTGAGCTACGGCTCAGAGCGCAAGAGCACAGGCTCCTACTACACCCCGCCGGAGCTAGTGGCCGAACTCATCCGCTCGGCGCTGGAGCCAGTGATCGAAGAACGGCTGAAAGCCGCTCGCCCACCTGAGGAAAAAGAGCAAGCGATTTTGTCCATCCGTGTGTGTGATCCCGCCTGCGGATCCGGTCACTTCCTGCTTGCTGCCGCCCGCAGGTTGGGCAAGGAACTGGCAAAGATCCGCACCGGCGAAGAGGAACCCGCCCCCGAGCGTGTCCGCGAGGCCATCCGCGATGTGGTGGCGCACTGCATCTACGGCGTGGACAAAAACCCGCTGGCGGTGGAACTCTGCCGCGTGGCCCTGTGGCTGGAGGCCCACTGCGCCGGCAAGCCTCTAACCTTTTTGGATCACCACATCAAGTGCGGCGACTCGCTGGTGGGGGTGGTGGATCTCAAGGTTTTGGAAAGGGGCATCCCCCATGAAGCCTTCGATCCTGCAAGCGCCGACTCTAGGGAGGCTGCCCGCTCTCTGAAGAGGCGAAATCGCACAGAGTGCCAAAATTTGCAGACGGGGCAGCTTTCCCTTCCTCTTGGCACTGAGCAGGTGGTGGCCGAGCTTAGCCAAGAGCGACAGAAGCTAGAGGCCATTCAAGACGATTCCCCGGCAGATGTGCGCCGCAAACAGGAGCTCTATGGCCGCTACTGCCAAAACCAGGAACATCAAAGGCTGGTGGAAGCTTGCAACCTGTGGACGGCAGCCTTTTTCCAGCTCCTGACCTCTGACTTCTCCAGAGCCATTACCACCAAGGTGGTGGTTGATCGGCTGGAGAATAGAACCCACCCCCAGGCCCTCGCCACCGCCGCAGCCCTAGCCTTAGAGCATCGCTTTTTCCACTGGCCGCTGGAGTTGCCCGAAATCTTTGAGCGGGGCGGTTTCGACGTTATCCTGGGCAACCCGCCCTGGGAGCGCATCAAATTGCAGGAAGAAGAGTTCTTCGCCGTCCGCGACCCGCAAATTGCCCGCGCTGCCAACGCCGCTGCCCGCAAACGGCTGATCGCTGCCCTGCCGCAGACCAACCCCGCCCTCTGGCACGACTACCAGCGTGCCCTGCACGGCGCCGAAAGCACCAGCCGCTTTTTACGGGGCAGTGGTCAATATCCCCTCACCGGCCGCGGCGACATCAACACCTATTCCGTCTTTGCCGAGCGCGTGCGTAGCCTGCTCAATATCCGGGGGCGGGCGGGCATCATCGTCCCCACCGGCATCGCCACCGACGCGACCAACCAGTTCTTCTTCGCCGATCTGGCAGGCAAGGGACAACTGGCCAGTCTGTTCGATTTTGAGAACCGCCAGCGACTCTTTCCGGCAGTGGATAGCCGCATGAAGTTCTGCCTCCTCACCCTGGCAGGATCGTGGCAACCGACGCCAGCCGGCGTGCGCGAAGCAGCGCCGATGGTCTTCGCCTTCTTTGCCACCCATGCCGATCACCTGCGCGACCCGCGTCGCGTTTTCACCCTCACAGCGGACGACATTGCCCGCATCAACCCCAACACCCGCACCCTGCCGGTCTTCCGTACCCGGCAAGATGCCGACCTGACCCGCGCCATCTATCAGCGCGTGCCGGTACTGGTGAACGAACGCACGGGTGAAAACCCTTGGGACGTGCGCTTCATGGCGATGTTCCACATGTCCAACGACTCGCACCTCTTCCGCACCCGTGCAGAGCTGGAAAAGCAAGGTTACTGGCTGGTGGGGAATGTGTTTGTGCCCTCACCCCCTAGCCCCCTCTCCCACGCTGCGGGAGAGGGGGGAAGGATCGCAGCCCCCGACCTCTCTTCTCGCGCTGCGGGAGAAGGAGGGTACGAATTACCCAAGGCCAGCCAGGAACTGATTGCCAGGGCGCGGCAGTTGCGTCGCGAGGCGACGACCGCCGAAAGCCTGCTCTGGGAATTGTTGCGTGACCGTCGGCTGCTAGGCCGAAAATTCCGACGTCAACATCCGATTGGACAATTCATCGCCGACTTCTTCTGTGACGATGCCCGCCTGATCATTGAGATAGATGGCGCCGTGCACCGCGAACCCACTCAGCAGGAACGCGACCGTTTGCGGGAGGAAATCCTGCGCGAACATGGCTTTGCCATTCTGCGCTTTACCAATGACCAGATACTCGACCGCACAGAACAAGTCCTCCAAGAAATTGCTGCCTATGTCACTGCCCATTCCTACGAGCATCCTTCTCCCCTCTCCCAAAGCCTTGGGAGAGGGGCCGGGGGTGAGGGCTACCTCCCCCTCTACGAAGCCAAAATGATCTGGCACTATGACCACCGCTACGGCACCTATGAGGGCGTGCGCGACCGCTCCAGCACCCAACTGCCCACGCCTGATGAGCACCAGCACGCCGACCCGCACTTCGTCGTTCTGCCCTGGTACTGGGTGCCCGCTGAAGAAGTAACGAAGCGCCTGGGCGACTGGCAGCGTGGGTGGTTGGTGGGCTTCCGGGATGTGGCACGTTCTACGGATGAGCGCACCGCCATCTTCAGCCTGCTGCCCAGAGTTGGGGTAGGACATACGATGCCCATAGTCCTTACGGGTGAGATTTCGGCTATTCATCTCTCGTGTTTTCTAGCCAATCTAAATGTCCTGATTTTTGATTGGGCATTGCGCCAGAAAATTGGTGGGACGCATCTTACTTTCTTCATCCTCCGCCAACTCCCTATTTTTCCCCCCACTGCCTACACCCCCGCCGATCTCGCCTTCATTGTGCCGCGCGCACTGGAACTGACCTATACTGCCTGGGATCTCAAGCCCTTCGCCGACGATGTGTGGAACGAAGCTGATGACGGGCTGCGGGCAGCCATCCATGCTGCGTGGGATGCAAACCGTATTGCTGTCGGCAGGCATGAATGGCGCCTGCCATCCTGGATCAGCGCTTACCCGGAGATCGAAACCAACCCGCAGAAGGGCATCCCCTTTCCGCCCTTTCGCTGGGACGAAGACCGCCGCGCGGTGCTGCGTGCCGAACTCGATGCCTACTATGCCCGGCTCTACGGCCTGACGCGCAAGCAACTGCGCTACATCCTCGACCCGGCGGATTTGACCGAACGCGAACTTGCCGACATCCTCGACCCGCGGGAAGAGGTGGCAGACCCGCTCGACCCGGCTGGCTACGCTACCCGCGCTGCTGCTAGCACCTTCCCCGGCGAAACCTTTCGCGTGCTGAAGGAGAAGGAGATACGTCAATACGGCGAATACCGCACGCGGCGGCTGGTGCTGGAGGCGTGGGAGAAGCTGGCGCAGCACTCAATAAAAGCTTAGAATACACATAGATCTGCATTTCTATACACACAAGTGGCTCCTCATGCGCACCAACATCGTCCTGGATGACGACCTGATCGAGCGTGCCCGCCAGGTAACCGGCCTCAAGACCAAGCGCGAGGTGATTCACGAAGCGCTGCGTGTCCTGATTCGCCTACACGAGCAAGCTGAGATCCGCAACTTACGCGGCAAGTTGAAATGGGAGGGCAATTTGCAGCAGCAACGCCTGTCGTGCCTGCAGGACTGAGGATGATCCTGGTGGACAGCACCATCTGGATTGATTACTTCAACGGCATTTCATCGCTTCACACCGACTATCTGGATTGGGCCCTGGATCAAACTCTTATCCTGGTGGGCGACCTGATTTTGGCAGAAGTCTTGCAGGGCTTTCGCAAAGATGCCGATTTCGAGCAGGCTCGCTGTGCTCTGGTGAAATTGCATCAGGTGCAAATGGTTAACCCCTCCCTGGCGGTGAAAAGTGCGCAGAACTTTCGCTTGTTGCGTCGCAAAGGCGTGACGGTGCGCAAAACAATAGACAGTTTGATTGCCACTTGGTGCATTGAGAACAATGTTCCGCTCCTCCACCACGACAGTGACTTCGATGGCTACGAGGCGCATCTAGGATTGCGGGTTATTCGTCCATGAGGCAGAGGTGGCCTTCTGCAGACCAGTTTTCTCTTGACATACCCCCTGCCTAAAGGCAAGGGATTCTGGTTCCTGCGTTCGGAGAACGCTGCAGCCGTCGGCGGGTACTGGAGGTGTGGGGGAAGCCGGCGCATTGCCGATCCCACTTCGGAGATATCTTTTTGCCGTTCAGCGGGCCGTAGATCTTGGTGGGTGCGGTTTCAAACACCACTTGCGGCATCTTCAAGCTAGGCTTGAGCTAACCAAGCGGGCCTTAAGGGCAGATTCGATGTCCACCATCTTTGATCTCCACGCCACTGTTCTGGACGACTATCGCGATTTTGTCCGCTCCTTTTTTCTCATTGCCGATCCCCAAGCCCAGGCGTTTGTAGAGCAAGCTCTAGAGGAAGGGATCCACCTCTGGCCAGAACCCCTCCTCCAGCTCAGCCCTAGTTATGTATCTGGTCCAACCGTTGACGAGTTGGCCGAGGCGGGGCGCATTGCCCAAGAAACAGCCCGCATTTTCCGCTTTGAGGATGGCAGACCCTTCCGCCTCTACCGCCACCAGGAGGAAGCTGTTGCCAAGGCCCTAGCAGGCAAGAGTTTTGTCGTTACCAGCGGCACCGGCTCTGGCAAAAGCCTTTGCTACTTCTTGCCCATCATTGACAACTGGATCCGCCAGGGGGGATCCCGTCATCAGGTGGTGGCCATTGTGGTCTACCCCATGAATGCCTTGGTGAACTCTCAATACCAGTCTTTGCAAGCCCTGTGCGAGCGGTACGAGCGCAACTACCATCGCCCTTTTCCGCTGCGCTTTGCCAAGTACACCGGGGAAACTTCGGAAAACGAACGAGACCAGCTACGGCGGGATCCACCTCAAATTCTGCTCACCAACTATGTGATGGCAGAACTCCTCCTGGTTCGTCCTGAAGATCAGCGGTTTTTGAATCCCGAGATGGGAGGGCTGCGCTTTCTGGTCTTTGACGAGCTGCACACCTACCGGGGTCGGCAAGGGGCGGATGTGGCCATGCTGGTTCGCCGCCTAAAAGGACGCTGTGGGGCCAAGAACTTGGTGCATATTGGCACCAGCGCCACCATGATCTCCCGACCAGAAGCCGACGCCCAGGAGCGCCGCCAGACTGTAGCCGCCTTTGCCAGCCGCTTTTTCGGCCATCCCTTTGGGCCGGAGCACGTCATTGAGGAAACCCTGGCCCCCCTCACCGAGGGCGGCCCACCCACGGTGGCAGAGCTGAAGAGCGCCCTGGACTTGCCTTGGCCTACAAACCAGGCCGATCTGCGCCGCCATCCCCTAATGCGCTGGCTAGAGTATGAGCTGGGCCTGGAGCAAAGTCCCGATGGCAGCTTCAGGCGCCGCGTGCCCAGGGAGCTTTCCAAGGTAGCCGCCCAACTGGCAGAGCTGACCAGCACTACCCCTGAGAGCTGCACCGAGTCCCTACGCCAGTTTCTGGCCCACGCCAGCAGCCTGCGGGAGGGCTCTAGCCGCGGCCCGGCCTTGAAGTTACACCAGTTTATCTCCCAGGGCCGCACCCTCTATGCCACCCTGGAAAGTCGGGACAAGCGGCAGTTTTCCCTGGAAGGACAAGTGCAAGCAGGGGAAGGAAAGCTGTTTTTCCCCGTCAAGTTCTGCCGCCACTGTGGCCAGGACTACTACCACGTCCTCAGGTCAAAGACTCACTTCCTGCCCTATCCTCTGGGGGAAGAGGTTGAGGAAGGCGAAGACCAGCAGGCCGGTTACCTGAGCTTGGATCCTCTTGACAACGAGTGGTCGCTGGAGCAGATCCCCGAAGACTGGTACACCCCTGAGGGCAGACTCAGGCCCAACTGGGGAAAGCGCGTCCCCCAAGCCGTCTGGGTGCGCCCGGATGGCTCCTTTTCCGAGTACTCCCAGGCGGAGGCGCAGAAGATGTGGTGGCAGCCCCAGCCCTTTTCTCTTTGCCTAGCTTGCGGCGAGTACTACAGTGGGCGGGAGCGGGAGTTCGCCAAGCTGGCTTCCCTCTCCAGCGAAGGCCGCTCCAGCGCCACCACCATTCTGGCCACTTCTCTGCTGCGCCATGCCGCTCAGACGGGTGCAGCCCGCGGCAAGCTGCTCACCTTTACCGACAACCGCCAGGATGCCTCCTTGCAGGCCGGCCACTTCAACGACTTTGTCCACGTGGCCCTTTTGCGGGCCGCGCTCTATGCTGCCCTGCAGGAGAAAAAAGAGCTGGACTTCTCAGAGGTAGCCCCGGCAGTGGTGCAGGCCTCAGGCTTGAGCCTTGCCGACATTACCCAAAACCCCGATTTGGATCCCCAGTCGCCGGCTGCCCAAGAGGTCTGGCAGGCTTTTACGGAGCTAACCGAATACCGGCTCTACGAGGATCTGCGGCGCGGCTGGCGGGTCACCCACCCCAACCTGGAACAGGTGGGCTTGTTGAAAATCGAATACCGCAGCCTCAGGGAGCTTTGCCAAGGCTCGGCCCTGGCCCCTCTCCACCCCTGGTTTGTCCAGGCCGAGGTTGAGGAGCGGGAACGCCTGCTGCGGGCTGTTTTGGATCAGTTTCGGCGCAAATTGGCCATCGATGTGCGCCTGCTCAAAGCCGAGTCCCAGAGAACGCTGCGCCGACGGGCCGAGCAACACCTCAACGAGTTTTGGGGCCTAGAAGAGTACGACGAGCTGCGGACGGCCACCTGCTTTGTCCGCCAAAGCTGCGACGGAAAGGACATAACAACTTTCAGCCTGGGCCCCCGCAGCGCCCTCGGACGCTTTCTTGCCAAGCGCCTTGGGCTAACCCGGGAAACCTACGATGAGCTTTTGGGATCCCTGCTTTCTCTCCTAGTTAGCTACGACCTGCTGCGGCACCACTCGGAGAATGGCCAGGAAGCCTACCAGCTCAACGCTGGCTGTCTGCGCTGGTGCCTGGGCGATGGCTCGCCGCCGCCAGATCCTCTGTATTCCCGCCGGGCCGAGCAGAGCGCCTACTCCTCTGCCCGCCGCCCCGTTAATCTCTTTTTCCAGCGCCTCTACCAGGCCGGGGCAGCAGGGCTGGGATCCCTGGAGGCCAGAGAGCACACGGCTCAGGTGGTTCGCCTAGGGGAGCGGGAGCGGCGAGAAAAGCGCTTTCGCGGCGAGGAGAGGGATCGCCGCCTTCCCTACCTAATCTGCTCGCCCACCCTGGAGCTGGGGGTCGATATTGCCGATTTGGATCTGGTGCATCTGCGCAACGTGCCCCCCACACCCGCCAACTACGCCCAGCGCAGCGGTCGGGCAGGCCGCCAGGGGCAGCCGGGACTCATCATCACCTATTGCGGGGCTTTCAATAGCCACGACCAGTACTACTTCCGCCGCCGCCCCGAGATGGTGGCCGGTCGCGTGCGCCCTCCCCGCCTGGATCTAGCCAACGAATCGCTGCTGCGCGCTCACATCCACGCCGTTTGGTTGGCTCAGGTGCGCCTGCCCCTAGGCAATTCCATTGAAACCGTCATCGACGCGGATCGGGAAGAGCTGCCCCTCAGGGAGACAGTGGCCCAGCAAATCCAACTTGAGGAGTCTGCCCGCCAACAAGTGAAGGAGCAGGTGCAGAAGCTGCTGGCCGCCGATCGCCAACTCCTAGATAAAAGCGGCTGGTTTAGCGAGCGCTGGCTTCAGCAGGTCATTGAAGAGGCACCCCAGGCTTTTGACCGAGCTTTCGATCGCTGGCGAGAGCTCTATCGGGCTGCCACGCAGCAGTTGGAAGCCGCTAACCGCCAGCTCCAGACGACTCGCCAAAAGAAAGACCAACAGGAAGCCGAGCGCCGCCAGCAAGAAGCCCTGCGCCAGCGCAACTTGCTGCTGCAGATTGGAACCCAGCGGGAGGAAAGCGACTTCTATCCCTACCGCTATTTGGCTAGCGAAGGCTTCTTGCCCGGCTACAACTTCCCTGCCTTGCCGGTGCGGGCCTGGGTGCCCCGCGGCAGCGAGGGCGAGTTCATCGCCCGGCCTCGCTTTTTGGCTATCCGCGAGTTTGCTCCCCACAACTTCCTCTACCATGAGGGCTGCCAGTGGGAAGCAGTGGCGTTTCAGGCTCCGCCCGGCGGCCTGGAGGAGCGCAAAAGTAGCCACAAGCTCTGTTTTAGCTGTGGGGCCTTTGCCGATCCCCACCTGGATTGCTGCCCCGTCTGCGGCACCCAGTTCGATGGGCAAAACAGCCTCTTTACCCAGCTTCTGGAAATGCCCAATGTGCGCATGCGGCGGCGGGATCGCATCACAGCTGACGAAGAGGAGCGGCGGCGGCAAGGCTACGAGCTGCAGACCTTCTTCCAGTTTGCTCCCGAAAGCTCTGGCTACCGCGTCCAAGAAGCTGATGTGCTGAGCGGACAAACTCCCCTGCTGCAGTTGCGCTATGCCCCGGCGGCCACCCTGCTACGCATCAACCACGGCTGGCGGGGAAGTGGAGGGCGCGGCTTTTTGGTCAACTTTGAAAATGGGGAAGTTCCCTCGCGAGATCAGCTTGAGCGGAACAGGGCAGGCTCGTCCAACCCAGTCCCCCTGCAGTCCATTCGCCTGGCGGTGCGCAGTACCCAAAACCTGTTGCTGGTGCGCCTGGTTCAGCCAGGGGTGGAGAATCCGCAGGCCCTGGAGACCACCCTGCGCTATGCCCTCAAGCGAGGGATCGAAGAGACCTTTGAGCTAGAAGAGACAGAGCTGGCCGCCGAGTGCATCGGCCAGGGATCCCATCAGGCCATGCTCTTCTACGAAACAGCAGAAGGGGGCGCTGGCGTCCTGCGGCGCCTGGTGGAAGAGCCCCAGGCTCTAGCGGAAGTGGCCCAAGTGGCGCTGGAGATCTGTCACTTCCAGCTTTCAGAGGCCGGGATCCAAGACCTGTGGCCCGAATGCCGAGCAGCCTGCTACGAATGCCTGCTCAGCTATGCCAACCAACGGGAAGCGCTGCAGCTTGACCGCTATCAGATCCGGGATCTTTTGGGCCTGCTGGCCAACAGCCGCACCGAGCTGCGCTCCCTGGGTCGCTCCCGCCAAGAGCACCTGGAGTGGCTGCGCCAGCTCCTGGACCCTCGCTCTGAACTGGAGCGCCGCTTTCTCGAAACGCTGGCAGCAGGAGGGTATCGGCTGCCTGAGGATGCCCAGAAAGCCATTGCCGATCCCGACTGCGTCGTTGACTTCTTCTACAGCCCCAACATCTGCATCTTCTGCGATGGCCCAGTCCACGACCAGCCTGCCCAAGCGGAACGGGATCGCCAACTGCGCTCGCAGCTGCAGGGACGGGGCTACCGCGTGCTTGTTCTGCGCTACAACCAAGATTTGCAAGAGCAGCTGGCTCGCTACCCAGAAGTATTTGGCAAGGGCAGCTAGTCCTGCTGGTGGGAAAACAGATAAGCTCCCACAAAAGCCAGGATTACCGCCAAGCCGCCCAAAACTCCCACCGTGTACCAGGGAAACTCCGCAAGCGGCTGGTAGGCGGCTGCCCGCATGCCAATGCTGGCGTAGGAAAGGGGCAGGCAATAGACCAGCACCTGCAGGTAGGTCGGCAACTGGGCGGGATCGAAAAAGGTGGCCCCTAGGAAAGACATGGGCGTAATCAAAAAGTTGGTTAGCACGCCCACACTCTCCAGGCTGGGCACCTTCAAGCCAGCAATTACCCCAATGCCGGCAAAGACGGCGCAATCCAAAAGTAGAACCAACAGCGACAAGGGGTGAAGCAGGCCCCAGGCCCCCGTACCCAGCACCCCCACCGCCAACACCCCCAAGGCCGTCAGCAGGCCGCGGGCAATGCCCGCCAGCACCTTGCCCAGATGCAAAGACAAGGGGTGCACCGGCAACAGCAGCAGCTCTTCAAAGCTCTTGGTAAATAGCCGCGATCCACAAATGGAGAAGGTGGTGCCGGCAAAGCTGATGGTCATGGCTGAAAGAGCCACCATCCCCGGCAAGATAAAGCGCAAATAAGAACCTGCCGCCGTGGATCCGGCCACCTCGGCCAAAGCTTCGGCCCGCAGGGATCCCCCTAGGCCCACCCCAAAGGCAACAATGTAGATGAGGGGAGCCACCAGCCCCGAGGCCACCACCTGCCAAACTCGCCCCCGCAGATCCAGCCAGTCGCGCCAGAAGATGGTTAAACTGTCTTCCCAGATTCGCTGATAGGGTAGGGTCAGGGCACGGCTTACCATAGGTTTTCTTCGCTGTATTAGAGGTCTTCTTGTTTTCTGCTGCCGCGGCCGTGGGGAACTGCTTGCTGCTCCCTACTAGTAACCGTAGTAGTTGGAGCGCCGCGACCGCCACCAGGCCACCGGCAGCGCCAATGCCTTGCTGAGAGTGGACACGTAAGCGCGGGTGCGAAAAACCTGGTAGTGGTTGCGCTCGATGGCGTTGAGAATCTGCCGGTAGAGCATCAAGGAAGCGGCTACCGGCCAGCGGGAGTCCGGCTGCAGGGTAGGGATCCCCCGTTCCGCTTGGGCATAGAGCTCTCTAGCCCGCCGGATCTCATAGTCCATCAAAGCCATCCAGCGCTCGTCAATAACATAGTTAAACAGGTCCCGCTCGGAGTAGTTGAAGCGGCGCAGATCTTCCAGGGGGATGTAGATCCGCCCGCGGCGGGCGTCCTCTCCCACATCCCGCAAGATGTTGGTTAGTTGCATGGCGATCCCCAGCGCCACCGCCTCCTCGCGGCCATCCCGGCCCGGCACAAACCCCATGATCTCCGAGCACATCAGCCCCACCACCCCAGCCACGCGGTAGCAGTAGACCCGCAGATCCTCCCAGGTGGCGTAGCGCTGGGTATCCAAGTCCATGCTCTGCCCCCGCAGCATCTCGCGAAACGGCTCGATGGAAAGGCGGTAGGTGCGGATGGTGTGGATCAAAGCGAGGTCCGTGGGGACTTGCGGCTCGCCTCCCTGGAAGAGCGACTCCAGATGGGATCCCCACTGCTCCAGCTTGCTGCGGGTGACCTCCACCTCTGCCTGGCTGGCTTCCAGTCCATCCAGCAACTCATCGGTTTGCCGCAGCCAAGCGTAGATGGCCCAGATGGCCCGCCGTTTGGACTGGGGCAAGAGCAGGGATCCCAGGTAGAAAGTCTTAGCGTGCTTGGCCGTAATCTGGCGACAGAGGGCAAAAGATTGCTCAAGCGGACTCATCTGGCTATCTCCAGGAGCACAGGGCCAGGATAGAGAAGGAAGAGGAACGGCGAGGGCACATATCAACACTACGGGAAAGCGGACGCCGCGGATAGCCTAGAAGAGGTTGTGGGGAAAAGAAAGATTCAAAAGGCATAGGAGGCGGACGGCGGAGAGCTAGACCCCCGCAGCTGCCAGAGTTGAGGCCGAGACAGAAGCGCGTTGAAATGGGATCCCCTTGTTGATGGCCTCCGCCGCCCACTTGCCGGAGAGGATGGCCCCCTCCATGCTGCCCAGGAAGGGCTGTAGGGTGTAGCTGCCCGCCAAGAAGAAGTTGGGAATGGGGGTAACTTGAGTGGGGCGATACTGCTGTCTGCCAGGGGTAGCCTTGTAAACCGAGCGCGGCGTTTTCACCACCACCCACTTGCGCACGCGGGCGGGGTTGGGGCCGGTAAGGTGCTGGGGAAAGAGTTTTTTCAGTTCCTCCAGCGTGGCGGCAAAGATCTCCTCATCGCCGCGATCAATCCACTCGGCAGCCGGAGCCAGCACCAGCTCCAACATGGACCGCTCCGGATCGGCATAGGCCCGGCAGGTGTTGCTCATGTCGGCATACACGCTCAATAGCGGCGAGCGGGAAAACAGGGAGTGATCGATGTGAGTAATCTTGCGGTCAAACCAGATCTGCAGGCTAATTACTGGCACCCCCTCCAGTTCACGCAGCTTTTGGAAAAAGGGGATCCCCCACCACTGCGCCGGCAGCAGCTCCTTGAGCGCGTCCACCGAAAGGGCCGAGACATAGGCATCGGCAGTCACCTCCACCGGCCCAGAGGGGGTGGCTAAGCAAAACCCGGCCACGCTGCCGTCAGGGTTGAGACGAATGTCCTGCAACGCCGCCTTCAAATGCACTTCCCCCCCACGGGCGACAATGTAGTCCACCATCGGCTGGCAGAGCCGCTCTGGGGGAGCGCCGTCTAGGTAGGCAATCCTAGAGCCATCTTTTTGCTGCAAAAAGCGGTTCAAGGCCGTCAGGGGCACCATGGCCGAGATCTCCTCCGGGTTGATGAAGGCCAGGGCCTTGGAGACGGCAATGAAAATATCGGTGTTGACCCGCTCGTCAATACCCTGCCGCCGCAGCCATTCCAAGAGGCTGTAACGATCCATCTGCTCTACATAGCGCTGGCCGCGAATCATGGCCGGCACCAGCCCCAGGGCAAACTTCACCTTTTCCCCCCAGGTGAGCATGTCGTTGTTGCGCAAGATGCCGACAATGGCATTGAAGGGGGCGGGAATATCCGGCAGGTCGAAGCGGGAATAGGTGCCCGGCTTGTCCGGCTGGTTGAAAATCAAGCTGTGTTCCTTCCACTGCAGGCGATCGGAGATGCCCAGCTCCCGGAACAGCTGCAACGTGTTGGGGTAGGCGCCAAAAAAGTTGTGCAGCCCCGTCTCGATCCAGTCGCCGTCGGCATCTTTCCAGGCAGCCACCAGGCCACCCAAAACATCTCGCCGCTCGAAGAGGAGCGGTTGATGCCCGGCATCGCAGAGATACTTGGCACAGGCCAGCCCGGCCAGCCCGCCACCAGCAATGGCAACACGCATGAGGGTAACGACAAAGCAACACTTTCATTCTATTTGCAAACCGTTACAATTGCCGGGGCCAAGGGGCAGACGGAAGGCCAACCCGGCACCAGCAGCAGGACAAGGGGATCCCTGAGCCCATCGGTCTCGCTGCCGGGATCCCAATCGCTGGTAGGATACATACGGAAGAAAAAATAAAGATTTTCTGCAGTCCGGGGGAAAACAACGATGGCCAAACAAACACTGGGATCCCTGCTGTCATCCGGCTTTGATCTGGCCGGCAAGCGTGTGCTGGTGCGAGCCGATTTCAATGTCCCCTTGGACGCCCAGGGCAACATTACCGATGACACCCGCATTCGGGCTGCTCTGCCCACCGTCCAGGCCCTCATCCAAGCGGGCGCCAAAGTGATCCTCGCCAGCCACCTGGGCCGCCCCGTCAAAAAAGACAAAGAGACAGGCGCGGTTAAGATCGCTCGCGAGGGCAATAGCCTAGCCCCCGTGGCCACCCGTCTTTCTCAGTTGCTGGGCCAGCCGGTCGCCTTTGCCCCCGATTGCATTGGCCCCGAGGCCGAGGCAGTGGTGAACGGCCTGGAAAACGGCCAGGTGGCCCTGCTGGAAAACGTCCGCTTCTACCCAGAAGAGGAAGACAACGACCCGGAATTTGCCCGCAAGTTGGCCTCACTGGCGGACTTGTTCGTCAACGACGCCTTTGGCAGTGCCCACCGCGCCCACGCCTCTACTGCCGGCGTTACCGCCTATCTCCAGCCTGCTGTGGCTGGCTACCTGGTGGAAAAGGAGCTGCAGTTTCTTTCGGGCGCCATCGAGAATCCGCGGCGCCCCTTGGCAGCCATCATCGGCGGCTCCAAAGTGTCCAGCAAAATCGGCGTCATCGAGAGGCTGCTGGAGAAGGTGGATAAGCTCCTCCTCGGCGGCGGCATGATCTTCACCTTTTACCAAGCCCAGGGCCTCAAGACCGGCAAATCCCTGGTAGAAACCGACAAGCTGGATCTCGCCCGCTCCCTGATGGAGAAAGCCAAAGCGCGAAGGGTGGAGCTGTTGCTGCCGGTGGACGTGGTGGTAGCGGATCGCTTTGACAAAGACGCCAACGCCCAGACGGTTTCCATCCACCAGATCCCCGACGACTGGATGGGTCTGGACATTGGCCCAGAATCGGTAAAAGCTTTTCAGTCCGCCCTGCAGGGGTGCCAAACCGTGGTCTGGAATGGGCCAATGGGCGTGTTCGAATTCGACCGCTTTGCCCTGGGCACAGAAGCCATTGCCCGCACCCTGGCCGATCTCACTCAAGCGGGAGCCACCACCATCATCGGCGGGGGAGACTCGGTGGCTGCCGTGGAAAAAGTGGGCCTGGCCGACAAAATGACCCATATCTCCACCGGTGGCGGAGCCAGCCTGGAGCTATTGGAAGGGAAGGTGCTGCCCGGCATTGCCGCTCTCACAGAAGCGTAGGTTCCTCCTTCGGGTCGCAGCCCCTCCAATCCAAAAACCAAGCCAAAAAGTAGGGGCTGGATTCAGCCCCTCCTAACTTTAGTCGGTGTAGATCGCTGCAGCGATGGCGAGACAGGATCCGGCTTAGTGCATCACCACTTTAACGTTGGCGTTGTTCAAGCCAGGACGCTTCACCTCGGCCAAGGTCTTGTTGACGGCGTACTTCTGGTTGATGGAGTTGATCAACTCGGTCTGGTTGTGCTTCTTGGCCACGCCCCACAAATCGGCAATCAGGTCGTAGGAACCGTCGGGATTCTTCGACCAGCCCAGATCGTAGTCGCCTTCCAACTGAGCCACGATGTCAGCGCGAACACGCTGGCCGTTGTAGCCACGCACGTCGGCGTTCAGCTTAACGGTGTAGCCGAGATCGCGCAGAGAGTTGATCAGGACTTGACCGTCAGTGATTTTGGTACGCAGGGTGCTAAAATGAGACATGGTGTTTCTCTCCTTTGTATAGGGGTTGGAACATCGACACAAACAATGGGCACTGTTCTTTGGGGAAGGTTTGGGCCCTGCCGTCCCTGCTTCTGTCAAGGTAGCTTTGGATCCTCACCTCCTCCTAGAACTCCAGCCGCTGGTACTCGGCTACAGAGGCCGCTGCAGGCCGAGCCCGCTGCTGGGCCCATTCCCTCAACGCTACCACTTGCTCCGTCATGGTGCGAGATAGCGGTTGAGTTGCTTTCGTTGCTGCCAAAATGTCCAGTTGGGTAAATTCGCGGTTCTGGGCAAACGCTTCGTACATGGCAGCAATCAAAACTTGTTCGATCTCCGCGCCGGAGAAGCCTTCACAGGCTGCGGCCAACTGGCGCAGATCAAAGCGGCTGATGTCGCGCCGCCGCTTCTTCAGGTGGATCCGAAAGATCTCGATGCGCTCGTTGATGTTGGGCAAGTCCACGAAGAAGATTTCGTCAAAACGGCCCTTGCGCAAGAATTCGCCTGGCAGACGGTCCACACGGTTGGCGGTGGCCATGACAAAGACCGGCGAGCGCTTCTCCTGCATCCAGGTTAGGAAAGAGCCAAAGATGCGGCTGGAGGTGCCTCCGTCAGAATCGCTGGAGCCTGCTGATCCAGCAAAGGCTTTGTCCAGCTCGTCGATGAAAAGGATGGCAGGGGCGAGAGATTCAGCAGTTCGCAGGGCACTGCGCAGATTCGCTTCCGATTTGCCCACCATGGAGCCATCATAAACGCGGCCCATGTCCAGACGCAGCAGGGGCAGGCCCCAGAGACGGGCAGTGGTCTTGGCGATCAGCGACTTACCGCAGCCAGGCACGCCCAGGATCAGCATACCCTTGGGTTGGGGCAGTCCATAGGCGCGGGCCCGCTCAGTGAAGGCCTCAGAACGTTGCAGCAGCCAGCGCTTCAGCTCTTCCAGACCGCCAACGGCGTCGATGGTCTCGTCCTCTTCGATAAACTCGAGAATGCCGTTGCGCCGGATCAGTTGCTTCTTCTCAGAGAGGATGATGTCTACTTCTGCCTCGGTGAGGCGACCATGCATCACCACAGCCTTGCGGTAGACTTTTTCTGCCTCGTCCTGCGTTAGGCCCAGGGCCGCCTTGAGCAACTTTTCGCGGGTATCAGGAGCCAAAGGCAGGGAGCGCGGGATCTGCTCCAGCTGGCGGTTGAGGGCGCGCTCCAATGTGGCCATGTCCGGCAGGGGGAAGTCCACTACGCAAATGTCTTTCTCCAGCTCGACCGGGATCACCTGCACCGGCGACATGAGCAGGATGGTTTTGTGGGATCCCTTCAGGCTGGCAATAGCATCCCGCAGCCAGCGCTTCACCTCGGTGTTGTCCAAGAAGTCATGTAGGTCTTTGAAGACGCAGATGGCGGGATCCTTTTGCTCCATTACCCACTGGATGGCGGGCTGGGGGGATTGGGTGTTGTGCTGGGTGAGGCTGCGGGGGTTGCCGTATTCGACGATGCCGTGGGTAACTGTCCAAATGAATAGGCGACGCTGAGGCCTAAGGGTGCGGGCAATTGCTGCCAGAGCCGCTTCTGCCCGTTCCTCCTCTGGAGTCAGCAGGTACAGCAGTGGGTATTGAGCTTGAATGAGGATGCTTAGCTCTTGCATGGGAAACACCAACTGCAGAGGGGAAATTTCAGGAGCCGCCAGAACGGTTGAAAAATGGGGTTCGAGTTGCCTAGGTATTGGATTGCACTTGGGAGTACGCCCTTGTTGGATGGATTTTGAGAGGATTTTAGAAGCCTTCTGTGTTGCTGTCTGCTCCTATCAGCTCAAGTTCCTGAAGGGGGCCCGCTTGGGAGCGTTCTAGCAGGGTACCAGAGCATCCTGCCGTTGCTCTTCCGAGCCAGCAGCCGATCCCCAGTATTCTGGCTCCACCTCTTCAAGGATGGCTTCGGCAGCCGATGTCTGGTGCAGGGAAACCACCTCTCCATCGCGGATAACAAATGGGTGACTACACTTGGGACATTGATGGACACGATAGGCGCTACCTTGTACCCCTTCAATGACCTCTGGGTGAAGCAGATAGAAGGTAATGGCCTTCTCTGCCACTGCCGACATCGGCTCCCGCTCCACGGCAGCCCGAATCTTCAGATTCCGGTGCAGCTCAGGTGAGAGATACAGGGTCACCTTCTGCTTGGACTCTGTGCCTTCCACTACCTCTGGCCGATGATTCATGGCTAACCGCTTTCTTTGAATTGCTTGCCAAACTTGGGGCCTATCATAGCCAGTCTGCCGGCTTGACGGCAAGTTTTTAACAATCTGTAACAAACAATTTTCTTGATGGCCCTCTGTGGATACCTGCGGCTGGGGGAGTAGGCTAAGTGGAAGACAAGGAGCGGAATGTCCAATCCCTATGGAACGCTTGATCAACACCCTCAGCAAAAATTTCTCTAGCTGGGGCCGCCGTGCCCTGGTGCAGGCCAGCGATGGTTTGGCCAGCTTGAGAGACACTGCCGTGGATAACGGCAATCTGTTACTCTGCAAGGCTCGCATCGCCTTCGCGGATGCCAGCTTCACCACCCTAAAGGCAATTCGGTCTCGCTTTGGCGCCAGTCGCTGACGGTTGGGCAGAAGCACCCTGCTAGCCGCCCAGATCTTGCAGCCGATAGAGGCTGGCATAGAGCCCGCTGAGGGCCATGAGCTCGGCATGGGATCCCTGCTCTTTGAGTTCCCCCCGCTGCAGAACCAAGATGCGATCCACATCGCGGATGGTGGAAAGGCGGTGGGCGATGATCAGGGCGGTGCGATCCCGCAGCAGGGTGTCTAGAGCGGATTGCAGGAGGGCTTCGGTGCCCACATCCAGGCTGGCGGTGGCTTCGTCCAAAACCAAGATTTTGGGATCCCGCCACATGGCCCGCACAAAGCTGATAAGCTGTTTCTGGCCGCTGGAGAGGTTGCTGCCCCGCTCTCGCACGGGGGTGGCGTAGCCTTGGGGCAAATTGCGGAGGAAGTCATGCAGGTTGAGTTGGCGGGCGACCTGCTCCACTGCCGCTAGATCTGCCTTCTCTCCTAGGGTGATGTTTTGCTGGATATCCCCGGAAAACAAAAATCCATCCTGCAGGATTACCCCTAGGTGGCGGTGCAGCTCAGCCTGGGGGAGATCCCGAATATCAACGCCGTCAATGCGAATAGATCCCTGGGTTACGTCGTAGAGACGGCAGAGCAAGCGAATGATGGAGCTTTTCCCGGCTCCCGTGGGCCCCACCAGGGCCACTTTTTCTCCGGGGCGGATGGTGAAGGTGAGGTCTTTGAGCACCCACTCCCCGGGGTTGTAGGCAAACCAGACGTGCTCGAACTGCACCTCTCCTCTGGCATTGGGGGGCAAGTGGCGGGGCTGAGCGGGATCCCGGATGGCAACCGGCAGGCTGAGGATGGCATCGATGCGCTCGACGGCGGTGAACCCCGCCTGCAGGGCGGTGAACTTTTCCGCCAACTGCCGCAGCGGGTTGAAAAACCGTTGCGAAAAGAGAATAAAGGCGTAGAGGCTGCCAAAGGTGAGGGGTTCCCCGGGCAGGGGCAGGGATCCCGTCCATCCCCCTCCAAGTGAGCCCCTACCGGCTGACATCACCTGCTGCCCGCCCACCCAGAGCAAAGCCGCCACGGCCAGCCAAGACACCCACTCCAAAACGGCAGAAAGGGCAGAATCATAAAGGATGGTTTGATCCACTTCCCGGATGTAGCGGCGGTTCATGGTTTGAAAAATCTCGCTATTGAGCCGCTCCCGGCGAAACAGTTGCACCACGGTAATGCCCAAGATGTTCTCCTGGATCCAGGAGTTCAGTTTGGAGAGTTCTTCGCGCACGCGAAAGTTGGCATCGCGAAAGCGGCGCTGCAACTCGAGGACAACGGCGCTGATGGGCAGGACGATCAAGATCAGCAGCAAGCCCAGATCCCAGCGTTGGCTGAGCATGACCACCGCGATCACCCCCAGGGTAAACAGGTCGCTGACAATGCCGACGGCACCGGTGGAAAAGACATCCCCCAAGGCTTCCACATCGTTGGTGATGCGGGTGATCAACTTACCCACCGGGGTGCGGTCGAAAAACTGAGCCGGCAAGGCCAGAATGTGGGCGAAGAGATCGTCGCGGATGTCGCGAGTCATCAATTGCCCCAGCTTTTGGCTGACATACCCTTCCAGGGCTTGAAAGAGCCAGCGAACCAGCACCGTCAGGATCAACAGACCCACATAGGGCCAAAGGTCGGCGAGGATCCCGGCCTCACCTCGTTCCAGCGCTCGGGCAATGGGGCCATCCAGAGCCCGCTGTAGGATCAGAGGCTGCACCGCATCCGCCAAGGCCAAAGGGGGCAGAAAGGCCAAGGCCGCCAACACCAGCCTGAGGTGCCGACGGGCATAGGGCCAGAGCAGCCGCAGCAGCCGCCAATCGCTTTCTCGCCGAGGGCGGGGATCCCTACTTAAATCGGTATCGGGGGGAGAGGCGGCAAGGCTCACAGGCTTACACCCGAGAACAACAAAGACAACTCATAGAGAGCACTGATCTACTCTAAGCGCTCTCCCTGAGGGAGAGGGAGTTTGGGATCCGCAAGGGTTTCCTCGCCATTGGGAATGGCTATAGCTGCACCCCTAATGGCTCTGGGACGGACGGAAAACTGGCCGCTTCAGGAGCTTCTGGCCGCTCGGTTCGGGCAGGCTGTAGGCAGCTTGATGAGGAGAAACCGGCAATGTCTTACTCAACCTCTTACTCCGTGTCTTACTCGAAAATCTTTTTCCCAGTTTGGGTGGCGGGGCTGCTGTTGTTGATCGGCGGCGGGATCCTGTTTGGCCTGTTGCGGGCTTTTGGGCTACCTATTGGGGAGCTGGCCGATTGGGCCATTGGGATCGCCAGCTTTTGGTGGCTGGTGGTGATCGTCACCCTTCCCTGGAACCTCTACTTTCAGGCCAAGGCCGTTCAGCAGGAGGCGGTTGTGTCTCAGGAACGAGGGATCCCGGTGGAAGATTCAACCTTGGCTTTCCTACAAAAGCTCAGCCGCTGGTCGTTGCGCGTGGCCATTGCCCTGCATGGGCTGTCGGCTCTGGCTTTCTATGGCTTGGCCGTTGGGCAAGTCACCCCCATTGGCTACCCCAGCGCCGTGGCTGCGGTGTTGTTAACGGCTCTGCGCCCGGCCATCCGGGGCTACGAGTATTTGGCCGACCGCTTGGCCCAGTTGCAAGGGCAAATCCAGATCCCTCGCGAAGATGCCATCGAGTTGGCCGAGCGGATAAAGCAGTTGACACGCCAAGTCGAGCAGTTGCAGGAGCAATGGGATCCCGGCAAACCTGGCTCTTGGGCCCAACAGGAGGAAGAAACCCGGCGCTACCTGCGGCAGAAGCTGGCCGCGCTCAAGGCCCAACTGGAACAGTTGCGGGCCAGCAACGAGCTGGAGCACAGGCAATTGCGCCAGGAGACCCACCAAGCTGTGGCTCAGCTCAGTGTGGATAGCCAGTTTCTCGGCCATGTGCGGGAGATTCTTCGCTTTATCAAGGAAGCTTAGCGGGATCCGTTGTTCAGTCCTTCCAACTGAGCGGAAAACTGAGAAGGAACAAGCTTGGTGCCCACCCCGGCATCGGTCAAAATCTCCAGCAGCAGAGAGTGAGGGGATCCCCCATCCAGAATGTGGGCCGCCCGCACCCCTTGTGCCAGGGCGCGAATGCAACACTGCACCTTCGGGATCATGCCGCCCCTGACCACACCTGTTTGGATAAGCTGGCGGGCCATCTCGATGTCCAGCAGGGTAATCAGGGAGCTGGGATCCTGGGGATCCCGGAGAATGCCAGGGGTGTCGGTGAGCAAAATCAGCTTTTCTGCCCCCAGAGAGGCCGCCAGTTCTCCCGCCACCGTATCGGCGTTGATGTTGTAGGCTTGGCCCGTCTCATCGGCAGCCACACTGGAGATCACCGGAATCTGTCCACCTTCCAACAGGGTTTGCAGCAACTGGGGGTTGATGCTGCTCACTTCCCCAACAAAGCCAATCTCCGCCCGGCCCTGGGATCGCGCTTTGATCAAGTTGCCATCCCGCCCGCACAGCCCCACCGCCGATCCGCCGGCCAAGCTGATGAGCTGGACGATCTGCTTATTAACCTTGCCCACCAACACCATCTCCACCACTTCCATGGTGGCGGCATCGGTAACCCGCAAGCCATCCACAAACTTGAAGGGAATGTCCAGTTTTTGTAGCCAACTGTTGATCTCCGGCCCCCCCCCATGCACCAACACCGGGCGGATACCGACGCAGGAGAGAAAGACGATGTCTCGGAGCACCTCGGCCCGTCGCTCTTGGTGCACCATGGCTGCGCCGCCGTATTTGATGACAATAACGCGGCCCTGGTACTGCTGAATGTAGGGTAAAGCCTCGATGAGGATCTGCGCCCGCGTAAGGGGATCACACGCCGACCCGGTCGCCTCAGAAAGGGAAGAGTTGGTTTGCACTGCTGTAAGTCCCTAGAAGTCCAGAAAACCTGACCTAGAGTATCCCATTCTGCAGATCCTCAGGTATGGAACGGGATCGCCAGCAAAGGCAATAGGGACAACCCCAACCAGGCCCAACCCCGAATGGAAGAAGAATGGGGTAGGGGATCGACGGGCCCTGACTCTGCCTGCTGCAGCAGGGCATCGATACGCTCCTGCAGCCGTTGCCCTGAGTCTGAACTCACGGCCATTGCAAAGCCAACCCAGGCCGCCGCCGGTTGCTCCACCACGCCATAGCCCACCACCTGCAGCAGGGCCTCTCCCAACAGCAAGGGATCCACCCGTTGGGCCGCCCAGCGATCCGCCCGCAGTTCCCGCAGAGTGAGCAATTCCTGCCAGAGGGCCTCGGTGTTGGGCAGCCAGCCGGTGAGGCGTCGCAGCCAGCCCACTCCAAACATCCAGAGGGTGTCGCGGTAGTGGCGATGGGCTTCTTCGTGAGCGATTACAGCCCGCAAGTGCTCATCATCCAACTGCTCCAGCAGGCCGCGGCTGACCACCAACTGGGCATTCCACACCCCCACTTGGGCAGCAAAAGGGATCTCCAAATCCAGCACATAGGCCGGAGAGCCATGCAAATCCACATGGGCTAAAGCTTGCAGATGGGCACGTCGATAGGAGCGCCAGTATTCCCAAATCCAGTGCAAGGCCACGCCGCCGGCCACGGCCAGCAACAGCAGAGCACAGCCGTAGCAGAACCAGCCCCCCACCCCGGCCATTTGTCCCCACGGCCCCATCCAGGCCAAGGCCAAAGCAGTGGTCAGCAACAGCAGCGGGGGCAGCAAGAAGTGGATCCAAGCCCACTGCCAACGTCGGCTCCACCCGCCCCCCTTATCCAGGCGCACTTGCACCCGCCACAGCCAACTGAGGCCCAAGCCCAGCAATAACATGCCCAAGTGGCTCATCGCGGATCCCTCCTGGCTTGACGGGCTGCCCGCAGCCGTTCGGCAATCGCCCGCAACTGGGACACACTGGCCTGATCCAGGCTATCGGCAAAGGCTGCCACCGTATCGGGATCCCCTACAGCCAAAAACTGCTGCAGGTGGGTGAAGGCCCTGAGGCTGGCCGCTTCCTGACGCGAAAGACGAGGCCGCCACAGCATGGGCAGATTCCGCCCTTGGGGATCGGTGCGGCGCTCACAGCTCACCCAGCCCTTCTGGCTTAAGCGCTGCAAAACTGTAGTCACAGAGGCATAGGCCAGCTCCCGATCCGGATCGGCCAAGATGCGCTCGTGGATTTGACGGGTGCTGGCACTGCCCAGATCCCAGAGGATGTCCAAGATTTCCGACTCCAGAGGGCCCAGCGATAGTTGCTTGGGGCGATGCTTCGGCAACATAACCTTTTCCGGTGTAGGAACTTCTATCTAGACTAACCGTTGCAGTCTCAAACCCCTCAGCCATTTTTAAGGATCCGCTAAGCTCGAAGATGGTGGTTCTTTGTGCTGTTACTTCCCATGGCTGCTCCCACCTACCACACCATCACCTTCGGCTGCCAAATGAACCGCGCCGATACCGAGCGCATGGCCGGGATCCTGGAGTCCCTGGGGTATGTGGCCACCGAAGATGAGTTGCAGGCGGACTTAGTTCTCTACAACACCTGCACCATCCGCGACAACGCTGAGCAGAAGGTCTATTCCTACCTGGGCATCCAGGCACAGCGCAAGCGCAAGAACCCGGCCATCAAGCTGATCGTGGCCGGCTGTGTGGCCCAGCAAGAGGGGGAGAAATTGTTGCGCCGCGTCCCTGAGCTGGATCTGGTCATGGGCCCCCAGTACGTGAACCGCCTTGGGGATTTGCTGGCGCAGGTGGAAGCCGGAAACCAGGTGGTGGCCACCGATCCGGTTGAGATCCCAGAAGACATCACCAAGCCCCGCCGCGACAGCCAGGTCACTGCTTGGATCAATGTCATCTACGGTTGCAACGAGCGTTGTACCTACTGCATCGTGCCGCGGGTGCGAGGGCAAGAGCAGTCCCGACAGCCCCAGGCCATTCGCGCCGAAATCGAAGACGTGGCCAGAGCGGGCTACCGCGAGGTGACGTTGCTGGGGCAGAACATCGACGCCTACGGACGGGATCTGGATCCGAAAACCAACCTGGCCAGCTTGTTGCGCTTCGTCCATTCGGTGGAAGGTATTGAACGGATTCGCTTTGCCACCAGCCACCCGCGCTACTTTACCGAGGAGCTGATCGCCACCTGCGCCGAGCTGCCCAAAGTCTGCGAGCACTTCCACATTCCCTTCCAGGCGGGCAGCAACGAAGTGCTCAAGCGGATGCGGCGCGGCTACACCCACGAGCGCTATCGCCAGATCATCCAGCTCATCCGCCAATACATGCCCGAAGCGGCCATCAGCGCCGATGCCATTGTCGGCTTTCCGGGAGAAACAGAAGCCCAGTTCCAAGAAACCCTGCAACTGGTGCAGGATATCGGCTTTGACCAAGTGAACACTGCTGCCTACTCCCCCCGTCCCGGCACCCCTGCCGCCGAGTGGCCCGACCAGGTGCCTGAAGAGGAAAAAAGCGACCGCCTGCAACGGCTGAACCGACTGGTGGCCGAGGTGGCTGCCGCTCGCAGCGCCCGACTCTTAGGCCAGGTGCAAGAGGTGCTGGTGGAAGGCCCCAACCCGAAAAACCCCCGCCAGGCGATGGGGCGTACCCGCGGCAATCGCTTGGTGTTCTTCGAAGGGGATCCAGAGCAACTGAAGGGATCCCTGGTGCCGGTGCGCATTACCGCCACGCGAGCTTTTTCGCTGACCGGAGAGGCAGTTACCGTCCGCGCGAGCGGGCCATAGGATGAAGGCTCTCACAAACACAACTTTCCCCAGTTCCCTCTTGTCCGATTGCGGCGGCGGAGCGCCTCTCCAGGGAGCTGTTTTGCTGAGAAAAACCATGCCCTCCTGGGTGAACAGCTTTAAGGCAACCGCCAGGCAGTCACTGCCCTTTCCGCCACGCCGACCAGGGCACAACCACCGCCCTAGCTAGCTTTCTTCCGCGCAGCAGTAGAACGGAGCTTCATACACAACGTTTTGGCAACAGCAACAGGCCGGCGCTGGAACAGGCCCCGAATACCTGCCTTGCCTAGCGCAAGATTTCAAAATCCAAAACGGGCTCTGTCTGGGTGACGCGGTAATATCCGGCCTGGGTACGAACCGAAGCCTGATAGGGGCTGGGCAAATCCAGCGAGCGCAGGGGTGGGATGTTGGTGCGCTGGTTCAGCAGCGTGGTGAAGAAGGCGGTGGTCTGCCGGGCCTGGGAGCGCACCACCTCCTCAGGGAAAATGACCGGATCCACATTCCTGCCTGTATCCAACAGGATCCTGTCTAGGGCATCTCCCACCGGATAGGAAGGATAGGCAATTTGGGCCAAGGCGGATCCAATCGGGATCCCGGCGGACAGACAACCCAGAAGAATGGCCAAAGTCAGACGCATGTGCTGGGATTCCTCCTGCGCTACAGCTTTTCCTCAACACCGGAAAAAAGGGGGGGTTGGACGTTGCCAATCAACCTTGATCCCCGTGCAGCCTACCTTTTGACCGGCGGCTAGAGCGGATTCTACTCGAAGTGCCTCAATTGGCAACCGCCTGCAACCCAATGGAGGGCCAACATGACAAAGGATCTCGCCGCCGACTAGGATCAGGATGCTCTGCTTGGGAGCCTTCAGCCTGTGAGTGTTTGTGTTCGCCTTGCCCCCAGTCCAACTGGAAATCTGCACATCGGCACCGCCCGGACGGCAGTGTTCAACTGGCTGTATGCCCGTCGCCACGGTGGCCGGTTCATTTTGCGCATTGAGGACACCGATCGCGATCGCTCTTTGCCCCGTTACACCCGCAATATTTTGGCAGGCCTGGCCTGGTTGGGTCTGGACTGGGATGAAGGGCCGATCTACCAATCCAAGCGCATCGAGCGCTACCAAGCAGTGGTGCAGCAGCTTCTAGATCAAGGGCTGGCCTACCGCTGCTACGTCAGCGAGGCAGAGCTGGAGGAGATGCGCGCTGCCCAGAAGGCCGCCGGCAAAGCCCCCCGCTACGACAACCGCCACCGCTTTCTCACCGAAGCCCAGCGACGAGCCTACGAAGCCGAGGGGCGGCAGCCAGTGATCCGCTTCAAAATCGAGGAGCCCCTAGAGGTGTCTTGGGTGGATCTCATCCGCGGCCCCATTACCTGGAACACCCAGGACTTGGGAGGAGACATGGTCATTGCCCGAGCGGATGGCTACCCTCTCTACAACTTGGCGGTGGTGGTGGATGACATCGACATGGGCATCACCCATGTGATTCGCGGCGAAGATCACATCGGCAATACCCCCAAGCAGATTTTGCTCTACCGTGCTCTTGGCCACGAACCTCCCCAGTTTGCCCATTCTCCTTTAATCCTGAACCCGGAAGGGAAAAAGCTCTCCAAACGGGATGGGGCAACTTCGGTGACGGAGTTCCAGCAGCTGGGCTTTTTGCCAGAAGCTCTCAAGAACTATTTGGCCTTGCTCAGTTGGTCTCCTCCAGATGGGGAAGAGCTTTTCTCTCTGGAAAAGGCGGCTGCGCTGTTCGACTTTGACCGGGTTAACCGTGCGGCTGCCCGCTTTGACTGGGACAAGCTCAACTGGATCAACAGCCAGTACATCAAGCGGCTTTCCCCGCCAGAACTGGTGGA
This sequence comes from Thermostichus sp. MS-CIW-23, assembly GCF_054059455.1. Classification (NCBI taxonomy): domain Bacteria; kingdom Bacillati; phylum Cyanobacteriota; class Cyanophyceae; order Thermostichales; family Thermostichaceae; genus Thermostichus; species Thermostichus sp. MS-CIW-23. The sequence continues at coordinate 197,433 of NZ_JBSSCC010000001.1, forward strand.
GCGGCTCACCCCCTTTTGGCAGGCGGCAGGGTTTGACCTTTCCGAGGTGCCGGATCCCACCTGGTTGGAAGATGTGGCCCGCCTGATTGCCGATGGTATCGACCGCCTGGCAGAGGCTCCTCCGCTCAGCCGCTTTTTGTTTCAGGAGCCCCTCAGCTACACGTTGCCAGCTCTGGAACAGTTGCGCCTGCCTGGGGTGGCAGAGGCTATGGCTGCAATGGCCACCACGTTGGCTGCTGCCGAGCTGCCCCAGGTTTCGGCGGACAGCTTAAAACCGCTGGTGGATCAGGTGGCCAAGGGCCAGAACATGAAAAAGGGCCTGCTGATGAAGAGTTTGCGGGCCGCCCTGACAGGGGATCTGCAGGGGCCGGATTTGCTGGAATCTTTTGCCCTTCTCCAGCGGCGGGGCTGGGCTTTGGGGCGGTTAGAGGCTGTGCAGAAGTTGGTTCCTTGTTGATGGAAGCCCATCTCTTGCTGTCATGCCTTCGGTTGCCTCTGTTGAAAGTGCTCCGCACCGCTGCCGCAATCGGGATCCCATGCTGTCACGCCAGCTACAGGCTGCAAACCAAATTGTCCAAGAACTGGTGCTGCTCTCTTCTCAGTTATCTTCCCCATCCTCTTCGGACTCTGTAGAGATGGGGGAGCTGGAGCAGTGTGTGCTCAAGCTGGCCCAGACCTTGGTACAGCAGATGGTAAATCGCCTGGGCGCGGCCTCAGCTCGCCTTTGGATTTTCGACCCGCAGGAAGGATGTTTTCAGTCGGTGGCCCATGCCGGCCTGCTCAGTCCTGCTCATGACCAAATTCAGCGGATCTACCCTGACGACAGCCCTTTGGGACGGGTGGCCCAGGAGGGTCTGCCGCTTTTGAGCAACAATCCCGCCCAAGAAGCCTGGATGCCCGCCCCGGAGTGGGTGAAGGCCAATGGCTTGCGAGGCTTTGTTGCCTACCCGATTAACCGGGGGGAGGAGCGGCTGGGGGCTTTGGCTCTGCTGAGCCGGACACCTCTGGAAGCCAGCTTTCTGATTGTCAAACACGCGGGGGCACGGCGCATCGATCTCATCATTCAGCCCAAGGTTCAACAGGACGCCGGTTCCTCTATCAACCCTCAGCTAGAAATCGCAGGAGCCCCGCACTGTACCCGTAGGGTCAGTGCCGGGAGGAATGCGAGGCTACAATAGAACCATGACCCAAGTCCTGACCGTCTCCTGCAAGCTCAAGGTAGCCCAGTCGCAAGCCGCCAAATTGGACGCGACTTTGGAGGCTTTTGGCCAAGCCTTGAATTGGGTCAACCAGAACACGCCGGAGAAGATCGTCAACGCGGTCAAGCTGCAATCCCTTTGCTACTACGAGATTCGAGCCCGGTTTGGCTTGTCCAGTAACTTGGCTCAACAGGTGTGCAGACGGGTAGCGGGTTCCCGCAAAGTGGCTAAGCAGAAAAAGCGTCCCGTCAAGGAGTTTAAGAGCGGCTTTGTTACCTACGACGCTCGCATCTTTTCGTTCCGTCAAAAAGACTGGACGGTGTCGCTGACCACGGTGGAGGGTCGGGAGCGCTTTGAGCTGGCGATTGGCCGCTACCAGAGAGAACGGCTGGCGGGCTCCAATCCCAAATCTGCCACTCTGGTCAAGCGTAAAGATGGCTCCTACTCCATTCAAATCTGTGTGGAAACGGAGCCATCCCCACCGCAACGCACGGGCAGAGTGCTGGGGGTGGACTTGGGAAGGACGGATATTGCCCATACGTCAGAAGGGGATAACTGGAATGGACAGCAGTTGAACCAAGTCCGCGACCACTACTCCCGGTTGAGGGCGGTACTCCAACGCAAAGCCAGTAAGGGCACACGCAGTTCGCGGCGCAGATGCAGAGAACTGTTGCAACGGCTGTCTGGCAAGGAGAGACGCTTTCAGGCGTGGGTCAATCATCGCATCTCTAAAGCTATTGTCTCCAGGGCAAAAGCTACCAACAGTGCTATCGCTCTGGAAGACCTGACAGGGATCCGGGAAAGAGTCAATCAACAGCCGCGCAACAAGGCCGAACGGCGCAGAACCAACAGTTGGGCGTTCTACCAGCTCAGGATGTTTGTGGCCTACAAGGCTGCCATCGCCGGAGTGTCTGTAGTACTGGTCCCGCCCGCCTACACGTCGCAGACCTGTCACAAGTGTTTACACATCCATCCCGACCCTGCGCAATCCTACCGCAGTGGTAAGTCGTTCAAGTGTGGACACTGTGGATGGGAAGGGGATGCGGATTTGAATGGTGCGAATGTGATTGCGCTCTTGGGGGCTGTCGTAAACCAGCCTAGAGGTTCGGGCCTGTTTTGTTCTCTGGTAGAGCAGAGCAGGCTCAGGGCTACTGAAAGCCCGCTCCGTACCGCTTTAGCGGTCGGAGTCGGGTAGTTTACGCTCCCTACACCCACTTGGAGCTGAAGATCATCGACGGTGGCTGCGGTATGCCGGCGTCCAAGAGTGGGGTGGATCCCGCCCAGCCGCCCGGCCATGGCCACGGGTTGCTCAACATGCGCTACCGAGCCGAGTTGATCGGGGCAAGCATTGCTTGGCGTAATCGCCGCTTTGGCAGTGGCACAGTTGTAGAGCTGCGAGTCCCTCTGCCGCCGAGTCCCCGATCTTGCGGCTAGCCCCCCCTTTTCTGAGGTAGCAGACGCAGCATTTTCAGTCTCAACCTGTTCTATAGTCGTTTAAGCTCAAGGGTTCCCGGTTCTCTAACCTGTCTGGTGGAGGGATCCTCTCACGCTGGCAAGGCGGAGTTTTTGCGCTGTCGTTAACACTGCGAGGAGAAGCATCTGTGGCCTATCGTGTGACTTTGATCCCTGGGGATGGCATTGGCCCGGAAGTGGCCAAGGCGATGACCACGGTCTTGGAGGCTACCGGGGTTGGGTTGGAATGGATCCCGGTAGAAGCAGGAGTGGAGGTGATTGAAAAATACGGCACCCCCTTGCCACCCCAGGTGTTGGAGTCCATTCGGGAAACCAAAGTGGCGATCAAAGGGCCGATTGGCACTCCCGTAGGTACTGGCTTTCGTTCGGTCAACGTAGCCATTCGCAAGGAGCTGGATCTCTACGCCAATCTGCGCCCGGCCAAATCCATGCTCGGTGTCAAAAGCCCTTTTCAAGACATTGACCTAGTGGTGGTGCGGGAAAATACCGAAGATCTCTATGCCGGGATCGAGTTTGAACGGGGCACGCCGGAAGCCATCCAAGCGCGGGAGGAAATGATGCGCCTTTCCGGCAAACCCATCCGCGAGGGATCCGCCATCGGCATCAAGCCCATTTCGGACTTCGGCAGCCGCCGCATTGTCAAATTTGCCTTTGAGTACGCCCGCCAGAATGGCCGCAAGAAGGTGACGGCAGTGCACAAAGCCAACATCATGAAGTTCACCGATGGCTTGTTTTTGCAGGTGGCACGGGAGGTGGCCCAGGAGTACCCCGACATCGAGTTTGAAGATCGCATCGTGGACAACATGTGCATGCAACTGATGCAAAAGCCGCAGCTCTACGATGTGCTGGTGCTCACCAACCTCTATGGGGACATCATTTCCGACTTGTGCGCGGGGATGATCGGCGGGCTGGGGGTGGCGCCGGGGGCCAACATCGGCGACGGCATTGCGGTTTTTGAGGCCATTCACGGCTCTGCTCCCAAATATGCCGGCCAAAACAAAGTCAACCCCTGCGCTCTGATCCTCTCCGGGGCGATGATGCTGCGCTACCTAGGAGAGCGGGAGGCTGCCGCAAGGGTGGAGGCGGCGGTGCAGGCGGTGATCGCCGAGGGCAAGCAGGTCACCTATGACCTGGCCACAGGGGATCCCGTCGGCACTCAGGAGATGGCAGAGGCCATTGCTGCCCGCGTGCAGGAGATGGCTCCGCAGTAGGGTTTGGCGCCAAATGTTCTGATCCCAGGCTCCTCAAAAGGGAGGGACTGGGGGCCTCAGTACCCCAAAGCCAGATCCACCACCCCCAGCAAGGGATCCCCGGCCCGGAAGCGCCGCACATTTTCTCGCACCCGCTTAGAGAGGGCTGGGACAATCATGGCATCGGTAAGAGCAGTGTGGGGGGTAATCAGGCAGTTGGGCAAGCTCCAGAGGGGATGCCCATCCGGTAGGGGCTCGGGATCCGTGACATCCAAGGCGGCCCCGCGAATGACCCCCTGCTGCAGGGCGGCCACCAAGTCGGAGGTCACGATGTGCTTGCCTCGCGCCACATTCACCAGCCAGCACTGGGATCCCATCTGCTCCAACTCAGCTTGGGCGATGATCCCCTCAGTTTCCGGCGTGAGAGCCAAGGCCAAGATCACCACGTCTGCCTCTGCCAACACCGTTTGCCGTTCCGCGAGCGTCACCACCCGTGTGGCACCCGGCAAGGGATCCGCCTTGCGACGCACCACGTCGATGGAGCACTGAAAAGGCTGCAACAGCTTGATCAACTCTTGGGCGATGCCCCCGGCCCCGAAAATGACCACACGGCTACCCCAGAGGCTGGTACCGGAGCCCTCCTGCCAAGTTTGGGCCAAGGCGCGGATCTTCAAGTCGCGCAAGCCGGCCAAGGTCAAGGCCAAGGCATGTTCTGCCACCGGTTGAGCATAGACTCCCTTGCCACAAGTCCACACATAGGCAGGATGCAAAACCCCTGCCCGAACAAAGGGTTCCACCCCTGCCCAGGGCAACTGCACCCAGCGGATCCCTTTCCCTTCCGCCAGACAGCACTTCAGGCCGGGCACATCAAAGGCATCGGCCCAGACCAAGGCTTCTGCTTCTGCCAGGGGCACAATTTCGCCACCCCCTGCCAAAACAGCCTCTTTGAGCCAGGGGCGAAGATTGTCGGGTTCGACGGCAATGCGTTTGCCTTGGATGCCCATAGGAACCGTTGGATAAGGCTTTCCCCTTGCCAGGATACTGTCGGCAGAGCGAGAGATGGCATGCACGGGCAGCCGCAAAAACCGGTGATCGAGTGTTAAGGGATCCCAAAGGGATCCTGGGCCACTTCCATAGGATCGCTAGGGTGAAAATTAGGGTTGCTGTATTGGCTCAATCCTTAAGTAGGTAGCATTCCCCAATGACCCTATCCGAACTGCTGATCTTGGTGACGCTGCTCTTTCCCGGGATCCTGTTGTCGCTCATTGTGATGGGAACCTTTGCCGCAGGGGGATAATCATCTCCCAATGACAATGGTGAAGCCCTAAAGACGTGAAGACATGTCCAAAACCAAGCTGAGCGCCTGGGTCATGGGCTGGGGGTTAGCCTGCACTGCTGCTCTCTTTTTGCCCAGCGTGGCTGCTCAAGCTCAGGTGACCCTCGGTGTGCAGCCGGTGCGGGTGGTGCAAGGGATCCCTTTGTACCAGAAGGAGGTTTGGGTTGGAGACAATCGGATCCCAGTTTCTATCGTGGTCATTTCTCTCGCAGCGGGCCAACTGCGGCCTATCTGGGCTGCACCTGCGGGGCTGGTGGGTCTGGGGGAGCTGTCTTCCTTTGGCCCCGAACAGGGAGCAGTAGCCGCCATTAACGGTGGGTTTTTCAACCGCAACACCCGTCAGCCGCTGGGGGCAATTCGTCGGGATGGCCGTTGGATCTCCAGCCCCATTTTGGGTCGTGGGGTCATCGCCTGGTCGGATGGGACGGCAGGGCAAGAAGGGGGATCCGTGCGCTTTGCCCGTTTGCGGATGCAAGCAGAGCTGCGCAATGCCATTGGGGATCAAATCCCAGTGGTGGGCATCAATACAGGCTATATCCTGCCCGGCATCTCCCAGTTCACCCCCGACTGGGGATCCACCTACACCACCCAAACGGACGACGAAATGCTCGTGATGGTGCGGGAGGATCGGGTGCAAGAGATTCTGATGGCGGGCCTGGCCGGCAGTTTGACGGTACAGATTCCCAGTGAGGGGTATGTATTGGCAGGGCGGGGGCTAGAAGGTGCCCTAGAAGCCCGCAAGCTGGTTCCCGGGGATCGCCTCAGCCTTCATCTGCGCTTGGATCCGCCCGAGCTGGAGGCCTATCCCCACATCCTAGGGGCAGGGCCGCTCTTGCTCTTGGATGGGCAGGTGGTTTTGGATGCCCGATTGGAGGCATTTCAACCCCTCTTTCGCAGGCAGCGAGCCGCCCGCAGTGCCATCGGCCAACTGGACAGCGGACATTTGCTGCTGGTGACCGCCGGCAATGCCCAGGAAAATCAAGGGCTCACCCTGCTGGAGATGGCACAGTTGATGCAGCAATTGGGCTGTCGCCATGCCCTGAACTTGGATGGGGGCAATGCTTCCACCTTGGTGCTGGGGGGAGAAGCCGTCAATTGGGAACACCGGCACCCAGAAGCCAGCCCACCCAACAGTGAGACGGATCCCAGTCCCTCCCGGCGGCGCACACCCCGAGTTCACAATGGCCTAGGGTTTTTCCCAAGCCCAAGTCGGTGACAGAAAACTTTTGTGCCGGCGGGATGGAGTCTTTTCCCTTTGATCCAGGGATCGAGGGTGGGATCCCCGGACTTTCTGGCTGATTGGATGAGGGGTCAAGTATTCTCCAGGATTGGATCTACCTTCTCAACAAAAATCTCTCCTCGCCAGAGGAAGGACTCGGCTTTGATTGCGCAATGGGATCCCGGCAATCTCAGCACCCAAAGCCCCAGAGCTTTTTCAGGTCAATTTTAAGTGGGATCCAAACTGAACGCCCAATGCTCATTTCTCATAACAGAAATAGAGATTAAATTAAGTAGAAAACATTGGCCTTGAGACCGGTAAGAAAAATGATTAAAGAGGCGATCTCTTGAAGAAGACGACCTCAGAGTATAAAAGGCACGCAATTCTTTACGCTTCTGCTAAATCAGATGCTGGTTTTCAAAAAAGTATTGTCAATAATCCATTTTTTGACGAAGATGATTGACGAATTTATATTTCTTCACTCTCGAGGTTAGAAATTAACTCCTTGGACTTTTGGTTACAATTCTCTCTACTACGAATGTTCGCTAATGTGTAGGCCTACCCGGCTCCCGACCAAATGTATAGTTATTTTAAAAATGACTATCTCTCCTGGTGGACAAGGCTTTTGGGGTAGGTTGACCCTTGCTCCTCTCTCGTGGGTGGGCTGCTGGTACTGGCATTCCTGTTTGTGAGAGTTAATCTTATTTGGAAGAAATTGATCTTTTTCTCAAATTTTTATAGAGCACCTCTATACTCAAGTGAGATAGCCCCACACACAAGCTTCTGGGCTAGGCCTGAAATTTTATTGAGATCCCCTGTCAAAGCTTTTCAGGTATTGCCTCTTGTGCCAAAAGGCTAGGATGGGCAAGGATTGTATTTTCTATTACTCTATTGGGGATGATTTGTATGCCAGCTAGAAGCAGAACCGACTCATTGACGGATACGCACAGGTGGTGTTTCATGGAATCCATAGCCGACGCTCTCCACCACTTGTAGGCCCTATAACCTAGGGCCGTGTTCTCTAGCCTGCTCGCGAGATAGAACGTGGTTTGCACTGCTTCTCCAAATCCTATGCCTTCCTCCAAGGATGCCGCTCCTGTAGCCCGCGCCAAACAGCCTGCGGCTCAAGCCAGCCCTGCTGCCGGCGAGCTTTTCCTTCAGCAGAATGGATCCCTCTCCGCCCAGTTGGTTCCCCAGGGATCCCTGCAGCTTTACACCCACCCCAGCCGGGGCATGTTTACGCCCGTCATGGCTCAGGCGATGCGCTTGGCAGGCCAGGGAACGCGGGTGCTGATCGTGCAATTTCTCAAGGGTGGGATCAATCAGGGGCCCGCAAATCGTCTCTCCCTGGGCAGATCCTTGGAGTGGGTTCGTTGTCGCCTGCACCGCTGCATCGATACACCTCACCTAGAGCCTGAGGAGCGGGTGGCATTGGATGAGCTGTGGCAATTTACCCAGGAGGCTGTCAGGAGTGGCCGCTATGACTTGGTGGTGTTGGATGAGCTGAGCTTGGCTGTGAAGTTGGGCCTGATCCCAGAAGCGGAAGTGCTGAGCTTAATCGACCAACGCCCCATCTCCATGGACATGGTGATCACCGGGCCGGAGATGCCGGATTCGTTTCTGGAGCGGGCGGACTTGATCACGCAGTTGCGCCTACGTGGCATCCCAGGCCCAGGGCTCCGCACTGCCGATGCGAATGTTGCCTGCTCTCTGGATCCCCCTCAAGTCAGCGGCACAGGTGCTATGCCTACAGCAGCCCATGTTGCTCCGCACCGCTAGCGCAAACAGTTTCCGCTCCGAAAGACCTAGGCAACACGGGTCGCGTCAGGGGGGCGGAGTCCCAATAAGACTGGAGCTTGTCCACCAGATGTGCCCTCACTCTCCAGGAAGCCGGCTGTAGCCATGTTGAAAAACGACCGCTGGATCTGTGAGCAAGCGCGGCGAGGGATGATTGAGCCCTTCTGTCCTGAGCTGGTGCGCGCTGTTGAGTCTCGGCCTGTTTTGAGTTACGGGCTGTCCTCCTATGGCTACGACATCCGCCTGTCGCCGGTGGAGTTCAAGATCTTTCGCCATGTGCCCGGCACGGTGGTGGATCCCAAGCGGTTTAACCCCAAGAATCTGGAAGCGGTGGAGCTGCACCACGACGAGATGGGGGATTACTTTATCATCCCGGCCCACTCCTATGGGTTGGGGGTGTCTTTGGAGCGGCTGCAAGTTCCGGATAACATTACCGTGATCTGCATTGGCAAATCTTCCTATGCCAGGGTGGGCCTGATTGCCAACCTGACGCCCGCTGAGGCGGGATGGCGGGGTTATCTCACCCTGGAGTTTTCCAACGCCTCCAGCGCCGACTGCCGTGTGTACGCCAACGAAGGGGTGGTCCAGCTTCTTTTTCTGGAAGGGGATCCCTGCCAAGTGACCTACGCCGACCGCGCTGGCAAGTATCAGGATCAGCCGCAGCAGGTGGTGGTGGCCAAGGTTTAGCTGCTTCCCTCAAAAGGGAGAGGGTTGGCGGGATCCGGTTGGCTATGCTGGATCCACGTAGAACCCCATCTTGATTCATCTCCATGCCTGACTCTTTTTCGCCTGCTGCCGCTCCCCCCGGTGAGGCCGAGCCTTTGGGCGATAGGGAGTCCAATCCCGATCTGCTCACAGCTTCCTACGACTACACCCTCCCTCCAGATCGGATTGCGCAAACGCCGGTGGAGCTCAGGGATCAGGCGCGGATGCTGGTGGTGTACCCGGATAGGCACGAGCATCGCCGCTTCTGCCATCTGCCTGACTACCTGCAGGAAGGGGATCTGCTGGTTCTCAACGATACCAAGGTGATCCCGGCCCGCCTGTTCGGGGCTAAGGAACCCTCTGGGGCGCGGGTCGAAGTGTTGCTGCTGGAGCCTTGCCTGGAAGGGATCCCTGCCGCCGCCCAACCTCTGCCGGATCAGGCGTGGAACTGGCGGGTTTTGGTCAGGCCGGGCAAACGGGTGAAGGTGGGGGATCGGATTGGTTTTTGGAGCAAGCAGGGATCCCCCTCTGGGCTGAGGGCCACCGTTCTGGCTTTGGATCTGGAAACCGGCGGGCGAGTGGTGCAGTTTGAGTGGGAAGGGGCGCAACCTTTTGAGGAAATCCTGGAACAGGTGGGCCGGATCCCGCTTCCTCCCTACATCAAGGCTTCCGGATCCCCGGGCTCAGGACAAGTTCGCCCTGAAGACTACCAAACCCTCTGGGCCAAACACCCCGGCTCGGTGGCTGCTCCCACGGCAGGGCTGCACTTTACCCAGGAGCTGCTGGAGCGGCTGGCCCAAAAAGGGATCCAAACGGCCTACATCACCCTGAACATCGGCCTGGGTACCTTCCGACCGGTGGAAGCGGAGCGGGTAACCGAGCATCGTCTCCACAGCGAGTGGCTCAAGGTGCCGGCAGAAACGGTGGCAGCCATCCAAAAAGCCCAAGCCCGAGGGGGGCGGGTGATCGCGGTGGGAACGACTGTGGTGCGCTCTTTGGAAACCGCGGCAGCCTCTGGCACCTTGCAGCCTTGGCAGGGGAAAAGCGATCTCTTCATCTACCCCGGCTACTCCTGGCGGGTGGTTCAGGGACTGGTCACCAATTTTCACCTGCCCCGCTCCAGCCTGATGATGCTGGTGGCTGCGCTGATTGGGCGGCAAAGGCTGCTGGATCTCTACCAAGAGGCCATCGAGCAGGGGTATCGCTTCTATTCCTTTGGGGATGGCATGCTCATCTTGCCCTAGGGCTGGGGCTGACCTGATACATTTACGCTGAACACTGCTGAACATCACTGTTCAACTATGCAGCGATAGCACTCTGTTTGTTTCCAAACAGAATGGCGGTATCCCGCAAAGCTTTGAGTAGAATACCCAAAGCGCAGTTTCCGTGTCGTCTTACTACCAATTTTCTGCTTTGCTTTGGCTACCATGTTGGCAGACTCGAAAGTAAACAGAAAGATCAACTGGTAGTAATCCGTACTGAACATATTATACATTATTTTCAGTATAGTTGAGCTTATTATTGACTAGAGTCATGCTCCCTGGGATCCCTTGAAGGAACCGGCCTCCGCTTCTGCTTCAACTGGGGTCGAAGGACGGTCTTGGCCGCCGGCAAACCAATTCTGGATGCGCTCCCATTCCACCTGGTGGTAGCCGTCCACCGCCCAATTGGCCCGCCGCTGCAGCATGTGCAGAGGAAAGAAGGTGGCCAGCGCCAGCACCGGGATCCCTGCCGAACGGGCTGCCTGAATGCCGGGGTAGGTGGCCTCAATGCTCAAGCACTCCTGGGCAGGCAATTCCATCCGCTGCAAAAGCAGGCGGTGCAAGTGTCCTGGGGAAAGCATTGGGCCTGCATCATCCCCCGTCACTCGGTAGGAGCGCACATCGGTCAACTGTATCAGGGCCGGGCAACAGGACTGGAAACGCTCCAGAAAAGCGGTCACCTCGGCTGCCGATTGGCCGCACAGCAGGCCGACCTTCAGTTGCAGCCGCTCCAGCGTCTCCAAAGTTTCCCTCAGGCCGGGAATGAGAGGCAATTCCCTCTGCCCCTGCAAAGCCTGTCGGTAGTATAGGGCCTTGCGTTTCAGCAGCTCTTCCAGTTGTTTGGGGCTGAGCACCCGCCCTTGATCCCCCCACAGAGCCGGCAGGCGCTCTCGATCCGGTCGGCCCAGGTATTGCAGCCGATAGAGCTCCCGCTGCCCAGGGGATCCAGACTTGGGCCAGCACAGGTTCCAGGGGCGCAGGTTCTCTTCCACCAGCAGTTGGTTGATGGCCTGTAGGTGCAGGCTCTCGTCATCGGCCACCACCCCACTCCAGCTCAAGATCACCCCTTGCAGCCCCATATGGGCGACATCACCCTCTGCTAACGACCGCAACCCAACTGCCGGATCCCTGCTTCAGATCACAGCAGATGGCTTGTCTATCCATTTTGAACGCGACGCTCGAACTCTTCGCGGGTGGCGTCCACCAATTGCACCGCCTCTGGATAGAGCTGAGGATGGTTTTGCTTCAGCCAACTGAGCACCCGCGCCAGTTGGGCTGCACACAGATCCAAGTCCGCTTGAAAAATAACCGCCGCTGCCATGTGCTGGGCATATTCGGGCGGGTGGCCTTGCTGCGCCAGCTCCGCCGTCAAAGCGGCCAAGGCTTGTTGACGAACTGAGGGCGACGAACTTTCGGGAGAAGACATAGGCCAAGCCTTTCAAGCGGGAGAGTAGCGGCGCAAAGCCAGCGTGACGTTGTGCCCACCAAATCCAAAGGCATTGACCAAAGCGGCCTCGACAGCCATCTGCCGCCCCTTGTGGGGGACAAAATCCAGCCCTTCGCACTCGGGATCAGGGTTGTCCAAGTTGAGGGTAGGAGGAACCCAGCCGTGGTGGATGGCCAAAGCTGTGGCCACCGTGGCAATGCCGCCCGCTCCCCCCAACAGGTGGCCGGTCATGGACTTGGTGGCGCTGATGGCCAAACGGGGGGCATGTTCGCCGAAGACCGACTTGATGGCCTGTACCTCGGCAATATCCCCTACAGGGGTGCTGGTGGCATGGGCGTTGATGTGTTGCACGTCCCCAGGTTGAAGCCCGGCATCTTTGAGGGCCAGCCGCATCGCCCGAGCTGCTCCCTCACCACCAGGGGCAGGGTTGGTCATGTGGTGGGCATCGCAGGTGAGGCCATAGCCAACCATCTCGGCATAAATTTTTGCCCCACGGGCGCGGGCATGCTCCAAGGCTTCCAGCAGCAGGATCCCGGCTCCTTCCCCCATGACAAAGCCGTCCCGATCCCGATCAAAGGGCCTACAGGCTTGCTCCGGGGCGTCGTTGCGGGTGGAAAGGGCCTTCATGGCACTGAACCCCGCCATGGACAAAGGGGTGACCGCCGCTTCCGTGCCACCGGTGATCGCCACTTGCACCTCTCCCCTCTGGATGAGCCGAAAGGCATCGCCAATGGCGTTGGAGCCAGAGGCACAGGCCGTAACTGTGCAGGAATTGGGGCCTTTGGCGCCAAAATGAATGGCCAGGTGACCCGCAGCCATGTTGGCAATCATCATGGGCACCATGAAGGGGCTACAGCGATCCGGCCCTTTCTGCAGATAGATGGTCTGCTGCTCTTCCAAGACGCGGATGCCGCCGATGCCGGTGCCCAAGATCACCCCCACTTGCTCAGCGTTGAGAGCGGTGATGCGAAAGTCAGCGTCCTCCAAGGCTTGCCGGGTGGCCGCCATCGCCAGATGCACAAAGCGGTCGGTGCGCTTGACATCCTTGCGATCCAAATAGTCGAGGGGATCAAATCCCTTCACCTCTCCGGCAATACGGCAGTCGTGGCGGGAGGCATCGAAATGGGTAATCGGCCCAATGCCGGAGCGCCCTGCCAGCAAGCTCTGCCAAAACTCGGCAGGAGAGTTGCCGATAGGGGTGACCGCACCCAGGCCCGTAATCACAACGCGGCGGGTTGGTCTGTAAGCAGTGGCGGGATCTGTGGTAGCCATCGTCCGGTGTTAGCCCGGGGGTATAGAGTCAGAACTGGGGGCAGACTAGGCAGCTTTCTTCGAGAGGATGTAGTTAACAGCGTCTTGCACGGTGGCGATCCCCTCTGCATCTTCATCGGGGATCTCCAGATCGAATTCCTCTTCAAAAGCCATGACCAGCTCCACCGTATCGAGGCTATCGGCCCCCAGGTCGTTCTGGAAATTGGCTTCCGGGGTCACTTTGTCGTCTTCCACGCCCAGTTGATCGGACACGATCTTGCGAACACGGCTGTAAACTTCGTCTGCGCTCATGCTTGGAATCCCAACTCTCGATTCAGCGTGTCTTGGCCGGGCCAACCAGCGGCCAATGAAGCAATCCCTATTGTATCGGACAATGGATCCCCTCTTGTGAGCAGCCTCACCTGCATTGGCTGCTGCGGCCAGGGTATGGGAATTGGGCGGCAGCCTTTTCGGTTGTGGGAAAGAAAAGCTAGTATAGTCCACTGCGTCTCTACCACTGGATTCTAAGGAGAACTTGCTTCCATGCCCCGCGCTTACGAAACGATGCTGATTGTGCGTCCTGATCTGTCAGATGAACCCCTCGAACAACTGCTCAGCAGTCAGGAGGCAATCCTGCGAGAGAACGGAGTAACCCACGTGGAGATTACCAATAGGGGCAAGCGCCGCTTTGCCGGGTTTGAGATGAAAAAGTTCAAGGAGGGTCTGTACATCCAGTTCAACTACGAAGCCGAACCCAATGCGGTGGCTGCCTGGGAGAAAAACCTTCGCATCAACGAGAGTGTGCTGCGCCACATGACTCTCCGCGTCGGCTAGGTTTGACGGCATCCTGGCCTGCGGGCATGATGGAAGTGCGCTGAGCTGCCCCTTATCCCTGGATGGCTCCGTTATGAACTCGATTGTGTTGATGGGCGAGGTTCTGTCTGAGCCAGAGCTGCGCTACACCCCCGATAACTTAGCTGTTGCGTCCTTGGTGATTGGCTTTCCCAGCTTGCGCCCGGATGAGCCGCCCTACCGGGTGCGCGTTTCCTCTTTTGGAGAACTGGCCAAAAGGGTGGTGGACACCTGCCATGTGGGCGACCAGATCACGGTGGAGGGCCAACTGCACATGAATGTGGTGGAGCGAGATGGGCGCAAGGAAAAGCTGGCCGAGATCACCGCGCGCCGTGTCCATCAGCTGGGATCCGCTCGCGTCCTCTCTCTGACGGGGATGGGTGAACCGGCGATTGTGGAATCCTCTGAGGGGGATGTGGTTTCCCCACCGGAGCCGGACGATCTCCCGTTCTAACGGTTGCGAGACTTGCCGGGATCCCCCATGTCTCAGGAACTTGCTGCGGGTGAACCCTTGGGATCCCTGCAGGTCATCGGCTACTCGGTGCAGGGACGTCCTATTCACCTTTGGCAGCTCACCCAAGGGAGACGCTCCTTGCTGCTGATCGGCGGAGTACACGGGGACGAGGTGGAAGGATACACTCTGATCGAGCGCTATGTGGCCTCGGGGAGATGGGGATCCTTGGCCGGGAAGGCGACCTTGTGGGCGATCCCACGCCTGAACCCGGATGGCTGTGCCTTGGGGCAACGGCTCAATGCCAACGGCGTCGATCTCAACCGCAATCTGCCCACCCAAGATTGGATCCCGGCCTCTTTGGAAGCTCGCTATCCGCCCGGAGCAGCCCCAGGCTCCGAGCCCGAAACGCAAGTGTTGTTGACGAGTTTGGCCCGGATTCAGCCCCAGTTTATCCTTTCTGCCCACTCCTGCCAGGCGCACCCCTGCGTGAACTACAACGGCCCTGCCCTTGAGCTGGCCCAGGTGATGGCTGCTCGCAACGGCTTGCCCGTCGCCGCCGACATTGGCTACCCTACCCCTGGTTCTCTGGGCACTTGGGCAGGGCAGGAACGGCGGATCCCAACCCTAACGCTGGAAATCCTGCGGGGCACTCCCCTCGATCAAGTCTGGCAAGAGCAGGCCGAGGCGCTGCAGGCGGTGTTGGAGTGGGCAGCCCAGGGCGATGCCTTCTGACCGGTGTCAAGATCTCTGAACTTTCGTTGCCAATCTGCCTAGTTCGTTCAAGATATCTGGGGTTTTCTCGCCCAAATCTTCTACAACACAGATAGGTGGGGCAGAGCAGAGGGGAGCTTGGAGTCGAGGGAAAAGGGGTCAGAGGTCAACCCCGAAGTCACGCTGCTTCTGCCTTGTGCCCCGCTGTTAGCCATCTGGAGGAAGCCAATATGTTCAGCAGGATTTTGGTGGCAGTGGATCGGTCGGAGCTGAGCCAGGGAGTATTTCAAAAGGCCGTCCAAGTGGCCAAGGCCATGCAGGCCCAGATGATGATTCTCCATGTTCTGTCTCAGGAAGAGCCGGGCGCCCCAGAGCCGCCGATGATCCTGGGGGTAGATTACAGCTCCACCATCAGCGCCGAGCTGTGGCAGTCCTACCGGGAGCAATGTGCCATCTTCGAGCAAAACCAGATGGACTACCTGCGCTCGCTGGTGGAGAAAGCGGCTGAGCACGGGATCCGCGCTGAGTACACCCTCAACTACGGCAACCCCGGTCGGGTCATCTGCGATCTGGCCCGCTCTTGGGATGCGGACTTGGTGGTGGTGGGCCGCCGCGGCCACTCCGGCCTGAGCGAGCTGTTTCTGGGCAGCGTCAGCAACTACGTGCTGCACCGCGCCCCCTGCTCGGTGTTGACGATACAAGGGGAAGCCCTGAAAAAAGCAACCCAAACCGCGGAGGAGAAGACAGCTACCTCTGCTGGCTAAGGCTCTAGGAACTCGGGGGCGAGGGGGTGGAAGGCGGTTGCGTGAGTGGGGCGGAGTCCTTGCTCTCCGGCTGGCCTTCCAAGAGGCGATTCACTTCGGTTTCCAGGCTGTTGAAGGTGCTCAGCTCGATCACGGCAATGTCCGGCTGGCGGCTGCTTTGCACATAGGCCCGCAAGCCAGAGGAGGCCAAGCTCAGGGCCAAGGGATCCTGCTCGGCGTCGGGTTTGGGCTCAAAGGTCAGCCGTAGGTCCGGATCAGACAACACCCTCTGGGCTTCCGCGTCGGCCTGTTCCACAAACTCTTTGGCGCGGGCAGCATTTAGGCTGGAGAACAGAGAGCTGAGATCCACAGGCTGGCCCGGTTGCTCCGGGTTTTCCCAGCGCAGCTCCAGGGATCCCTTCTCTGAAGGCCGAGGGGTGAGGGTGACCTTTTCCCCTTGGGATTCTAAGGTGACTTGGCCCACTTGGTTGGCGTTGAGGCGGGCAATGCGGTGATCCCGCAGCTCTTCCAAGTCAGAGCGGAGAATATCGGCGGTGCTGGTGAGCAGGGTGGCCACTGCCGGGTGCTCAGAGGTGATGACGTACACCTGGCCATCTTTCTCCGATCCCAAAGCGACGTTCAGGGTTTTGCCGCCCTCCAGCTCCACCGTCAGGCGGGCGGAAGGCTGCTCCAGGCCATAGGGGGCGAGCTCGTCTTTGGTCTCGGCGGGGAACTCCACGGCTTGCAGGCGAGACAAAGTATTGAGCAGACGATCGACGTTGAGGTCATCGGCAGGCAGCTCGCGGGGCTGGACAATCTGCCAAGTAAAGTGCTCCGCACCGCTGGCGCGAACGTCTTGCCGCTGCAGGCGAACAACTTCCGGCTCCGCCTCTGCCAACTGCACTTGCAGGGCTTTCACCTCGGCTGTATCAAACTGAAGCAAAGTCTTGTCCCGCAAAGCCAAGAGAGAGGGCAACAGGGATCCCTTCTGGACGCTGGGCAAGAGCACCACCTCCTTTCCTGCCGGTTGGGCGTAGAAGCCGGAGCCGTCGAAGTTGTCGTTGCCGATGGCTAGGCGGTAGGGATCCCCTTCTTTGGGGAAAAGGGCAATTTGGTGTCGCGGCTGATCCAGGCCAAAAGCGGCTAGGTCGGTGGCCCCCTCTAGGGTGATTTGGGGAGTGAGGCGGGAGAAGGTGTTGAGCAACTGCTCAATGGGGAAGTCCAGCGCCGCTGACTGAATGGGACTGACAATCCGCCAGCGGGATCCCTCTTCTTCCGGAGTGCGCTCCAAAAGGATTTCCAAGTGCTCCGCACCGCTGCCGCGAACGGGTTCCCCCTCTTTCTGTTGGCGGATTTCAATGCGGGCAATGGTATCGGTGGCAAAATGGAACAGCCGCGCTCGCTCCGCCTGTTGCTCCTGACGCAGTTGCCGGATGTTGTCCAAGAGGAAGTAGCCCAGCAAACAGGCCACCGCCAAACCCAGGAGAATCCAGGTGGTTCGCTTGAACATGCCTGCTTTCCTCCAGCTCTACCGTCTTTGCCACCACAGGGCAGCTCCGGAACCCAGGGCCGCCAAGGGCAAAAGGACCGTCGATCCCAGCACCAGCCAGCGGAAGTTTTGACCGGTCAGGGTGAGACGGCGATCCGTGATGGATTTGGGGCGGATGGAGATCTGCTCCGTTTGCTCAGTCAGCCAGTTGAGGGTGTTCAAGAAGAGATCCCGGTTGCCCTGCTGCCGCAAGTTGCCGTTGAGGGCAAAGTTGACATTGCCGATCACCACCAGGCGGGCCTCCTGCGGGGATCCTGTGTCGGCCTGGTCGGCGTCCAAACGGCGGGTTAAAGCAACACCCAAGGTGAGGGGGCCGGGCTTGTCCTGATCCGGATCGAACTGCAGGGGGCCACTTTCCAGGTCAGGACTGGTCTCCCCCCAGCTTTGCGGGCTGGTGCGCAGTAGGGGCGTGGCTTGGATCCCTTCGCGGGCTTCGGTTTCCACAGAGCGGGCCAGGGGGAACAGGGTCATTAGCCGCTGGGCCGCCAAGGGGGCGGTGATGGGGTGATCCCCGTAGGTAGTAACCAGGGCAACCGCCGGCCCTGTCCCCAACAGTTGGCTGACGCTGCTCACCTCAATGAGGATGTCATCCCCCAAGACCACGCCCCACTCTTCCAGCAAGGGATCCAGGCCAGCCTCCACCCGCGGCCCGATCAGCAACAGCAGCCGTCCGCCTTTCGCCAGATAATCCTGCAGTTTCTCCACCTCGCCGGGGAACAAAGCCCGCTGTGGCCCCGCCAGCACCAGGACATCCGCCTCTTCTGGGATCCCCGATTGCACCAAGTTGAGGGGCTCTACCCGATAGCCTTCCTGACCCAGGGCTGCCGCCGCCTGGGCCAGAGTTGGAGTACCTTCCCTCGCTTCCAGCCCCACTTCCCCGTGCCCTTGCACGAAATAGGCCAGCAACTCCCCTCGGTTGACCACTTTGGACAGGACGGGGGTCAGTTTGCTCTCCAGATCAGGAGCAGGGGGCTGAGGCAGTTGTTGCCGGCTTTCTCCGGCCTCCACCACCAGGGTGTTGTTCTGGGTCACCTGCAGCCGCTGAATGGTCAAGGGATCCCGATTGGGATCCACAAACTCAAACTGAAAGCGGTTGGGGTTAAGGCGGCGATAGCGCTCCAGTTGTTCCCGCAGATTGGGATCCGGCGCAGTGGTGACCACCCAAACTTTGACCGGTTGCGCCAATCCCTGCACCAATTGCCGGGTTTGGGGCGAGAGGGTAAACAGGCCCTCCTCGGTGAGATCCAGCCGCAGGTCGTAGCGCACCGCCACCACATTCACCAGCACCAGAATGACGGCCATCGCCGCCACCGCCACCAGGATGTTGGCGTTGGTCTGGGTGGAACGCAAACCGAGGAAGACCCCCACCTCCTGCCGGTGGGTGATGCCCCAAGCCACCAGCAGGGCCAAACCTGTTTCCAGCATGCTCAGGGGCACAGCCGTCCAACCGGTAAAGGCGGATCCCACCACCAGGCCAATGGCGATGACGCCAATGCCCAGGATCCCTGTCCAGTCCGATAACGCGCGCCAGTCCTTCATAATGCTCCGCACCGCTGCCGCGAACACCACACTCCTCCCATCTCTGACCTTAGCTCTGCTGCCAGCGCAGGCTTTCCACCGATTGCACCGTGGCAAACAGCCCCAGGACGATGATGCTCAAGAAAAGAATGAGGCTGCTGCTGCTGAGGATCCCTTGCACCCAGTTGCTGTATTGCTGCAGCAAAGATACGTGCCGCAGCGTCGCGGCAATCCAGTTCTCCTCCTGGCCGGCTGCCGCGTCGATCACCCAGAGCAGCAGGATCAGGCCAAAGGTGGCCACCGCCGCGATGAGGGTGCTGTCTGTCAGAGAAGAGATAAACAACCCCAAGGCCATAACGCTACCCGCCAGCAGGGTTAGGCCCACATAACCCATCAGGGTCAGGCGGTAGTCCACTGCCGGGTTGGCGCTGCTCAGCACCAGCACATGGTAGACCAGCGGCGGCAGCAGCAGCGTGATGAAAAACACCCAGACCGCCAACCATTTGCCCAGGGCCACCTCCAAGTTGGTGATGGGAGAAGTAGCCAGCAGCTCCATCGTGCCTCGCCGCCGCTCCTCGGCATAGGAACTCATGGTGAAGATGGGCAATAGAAATAAGGAGAGGGTGCCCAAGAGGTTGAGAAACTGCTGCGACAGGATGGTGGCGGCGTCGAAATTGTTCTCCTGGCCGAACTGGGCGAAAAGATCCACCTGCTGAGAAAAGCTGATCACCCGCACCAGAATATTAAAGAAGAAAAACCCCGCCAGTCCCCAAAACACCGCGGCCACCACATAGGCAATGGGGGAGGTGAAGTAGCCGCGCAGCTCTTTGCGAAAAATGGCAACCACTCCGTTCATGCCGCTTCCTGATACATTCACGCTGAACTCTCCTGAACATGGTTCAGGAAAGAAGCGATCGCATCCTGCCTATCTCTGAGCAGGAAGGCGGTATCCCGCAAAGCCCTGAGGAATACCCCCCGAGCGCTTTCCCCCTTCACTTCCCGGCAACCGTTGCGGTGGACTCAAGGATCAGGGGGAAACTTGGTCTACTATATCCCTCTCAATGACTTTTGCCAAACCGCCTAAAGCTCAGTAAATTCAGCAAAGTTCAGGGTTTTGGGGGTTAGAGGCATGCTCCAATGCGCCCTCAGATCCCTCTTGCGTAGTGAGCTGCAGGAAAATCTCTTCCAAAGAAGCCTGCGGGCGGCCTATCTCGTAGAGGTCGATCCCTGCCTGCACCAGCACCCTGGCCACCTCCGGGATCCAGCCGTCCGCGGCAGCGTTGCTCTTGAGCTGCACCTGCCAGCGGGAGGGATCCGCCGCCAAGGGCTGTAGGCTCACCACCTCCACTTGGGGCAAAGGCTGCAGGGCCGTCCGGATGGCCATTGCCTCGGTTGCCCCCACCACCAGCTTTGCCTGCTGCCGATCCTGGAGCTGGGCTGTCAGCTCGGCAGGCGTGCCAATGGCCGCCACCTGGCCGCGGTTGATGATCACCACTCGGTCGCAGGTCATGCTCACCTCGGGCAGGATGTGGGTGGAGAGGATGATGGTGTGCTCCCCCGCCAGGCTCTTGATGAGCTTGCGCACCTCGATAATCTGCTTGGGATCCAGCCCAATGGTGGGCTCATCCAGGATGATCACCGGCGGGTCGTGAACCAGAGCTTGGGCGATGCCCACCCGCTGCTTAAACCCCTTGGAGAGCTTGCGGATGAGGGTGTGGCGCTTTTCTTCCAGGCTGCACCGCCGGATCGCCTCGTCCACCCGCCTGGGCCGATCGCCAGCGCTGACCCGCTTGATCTGGGCCACAAAGTGCAGGTACGCCTCCACCGTCATGTCGGGGTAGAGGGGTGGGTTTTCCGGCAGATAGCCAATGCGCTGCCGCACCGCCATCGAGTTTTCGTGAACATCAAACCCGGCCACCCGCGCCGTCCCCTCGCTGGCAGGCAGATACCCCGCCAAAATGCGCATGGAAGTGGTCTTGCCAGCCCCATTCGGCCCCAAAAAACCCATGATCTCGCCGGCGTTCACCTGGAAGGAAACATCGCGGATGGCAGTGAAGCTGCCGTAGGTTTTGCTCAGATGCTCAACTTCGATGGCACCCGCGGTTGCACGAGCAGTGGGTAAACCTGTCATCAGCAACTCCTAACCTAGAGGGTCAGCGGTGGTTGGCAAACGGCCCAAGTCTGTGCAGGCTAAGGCTGAGTTGCCCATATTCCAAGTAAAGACGAATGCTAGGAAGAGATTACAGGCTCGGGCAAGAACACGGGCAACCGTGCTGAGGCCACATGCCAACTTAGCATAGCGACGGCGAGGATGAGTCGAGGGAACTGGGATCCCTTTCCCCCTTTTGGTGGGG
Organism: Thermostichus sp. MS-CIW-23; assembly: GCF_054059455.1. Lineage (NCBI taxonomy): Bacteria > Bacillati > Cyanobacteriota > Cyanophyceae > Thermostichales > Thermostichaceae > Thermostichus > Thermostichus sp. MS-CIW-23. The sequence goes on from NZ_JBSSCC010000001.1 coordinate 218,493, forward strand.
ATCCATCGGTTGGCTAGTCGGCAGGGCTTGTGAGGGATCCCCACTGTTCCAGCCCCAGAACCCGGCTCTCCCCTGGATTGGCTGCCACCACCTCCCCAATGGGGAAGGCTTCGGGGAGCAGGGATCTCACCTGATTTTCCGCCTCAGGGGGGATCACCAGCACATAGCCCACCCCTAGGTTGAAGGTGCGGAACATCTCCAAGGTCTCCACCTGGCCCTGCTCTTGGAGCCAGAGAAACTCCTGTGGGATGGGCCAGCTATGGGGCTGCAGCCGCGCCGCCTGGTTGGGGGCCAAACAGCGGGGCAAGTTTTCCGGGATCCCGCCGCCAGTGATGTGGGCCATGCCGTGGATGGCGATCCCTGCTGCCTGCAGCCGCTGCACCGCCTGCACGTAGATGCGGGTGGGGGTGAGGAATACTTCCGCCAAAGGCCGATCCCAGCCGGGAGGCCGGTGATCCCAGCGCCAACCCCGGTCGGCCACAATCCGCCGCACCAAGCTGTAGCCGTTGCTGTGTAGGCCGCTGCTGGGCAAAGCCAACAACCGATCCCCAAGCTGTACCCGCGACCCATCCAGAATGGCCGCCTTCTCCACAATTCCCACACAAAACCCGGCCAGGTCGTACTTCCCAGGGGGATAAAACCCCGGCATCTCCGCCGTTTCCCCGCCCAGCAGTTGGCAGCCCGCTTCCTGGCAGCCCGCCAAGATGCCGTCGATCACCTGCCACAGGGCTTCTGGCTCCAGCTTGCCAGTGGCCACATAGTCCAAGAAAAACAGCGGCCGGGCCCCCACCGTCAGCACATCGTTGGCACACATCGCCACCAGATCGACGCCCACCCCCCGGTGCTGACCCCACTGCTGGGCAATGTCCAGCTTTGTCCCCACCCCATCGGTGCCCGCCACCAACACCGGCGCTTGATACCCTGTCGGCAGCTCAAACAGTCCGGCAAAGCCGCCGATGCCACCCAAGGTTTCTGAAGAACCTGAAGACGGAACTTGAATCCGTTCAACGCGCTCGCGGATCCCCCTGACAAAGGCGTGGCCCAGATCGATGTCAACCCCTGCTGAGCGGTAGTCCAAAATGCCGAAACCCCTTATGCTATCAAGACTTGAGCTCCTGTGTCCGACCGTACAAACTGGTCAACTCAGAAACCTATGGTACATTAACTTCTGTTTTAACCGTCGCCTTGGAAGTTGTACAGGATTGGAGAGGAGCGCGGCCTCATGCGAAATTGGAAACAGCTTGGACAGGGACTGGATCCCGCCCGCAAAATGGGCTTGGTCAGTTGTCTCTGTGTCACGGCTTTGGGCTTGCCGGCAGGCATGTTGGGCGGCTTGACTTCGCGAGCACAAGCCTCGACGCGAACCGGATCCCCCAACACCCGAGCAGCGGAGCTGTCATCTGACTCCCAATTGCCCTCCCCGGCCACCGACCTCGTTCCCCCTTCCCAACCCGCCACTGCTGCCGCAGCCCCAGTCAGAACGCTGCCGAGAACCCCCCAAACCCCTATCTCCGGCCACGAGGGTCTTGCCCCTGCCAAACTGGGTACCCTGAACTTGGATCATCCCTTGAACCGATCTCGCCAGGCGATCCTGCCCCGTCGAGCAGAAGAACCCATTCTCAAGATCGGCGAACAACAGCAGCACACCAACCAGCCCATCTCCACCCTCTACGACTATCAGATGGACGGGCAACAGGTGGTTACTGTCTATGTGCGGGATCTGCCCATTGTCAGTTTTGTCGAGCACCCTGGGCTAGAACCACCGCTGATGCGGGCCAGCGCCCTTGTGGCCCAGCTCAACCAAATGGCCCAGGGATCCCTGAAAGACACCACCATCACCTTAGGTTGGGCAGATCTGGAATTGGCCGAACAAGGCCTGGGTGTTCCTCTCTACACCATTCAGGTCAACAACAAGGAATTGCTGCGCATCGACGATGGAGTGCTGTTGATCGACAACCAGCGCCCGGTGGATGTGGCTGTTTTGGCCGCCAACCGTCTCCGCCGTCTGCTGCTCGATGCCCCGCCCATTGCAGCTCCGGCCCTGCCTCAACCGGCTGCTCTGACCGCCAAAGCCACCATGGCAGGCCCCAAGCCGAAAACAGCCCCTCAGCAGGAACCCACCCCCGTCCGTGTGGTTGGGCCTGTGCAAGAGGGCATTGCTTCTTGGTATGACCTGCACCCAACCCGCCATGAGATGACGGCTGCCCACCCCACCCTGCCCTTTGGCACCGAGGTACGGGTGACCAACCTGAAAAATGGCCGCCAGGCCGTGGTGCGCATCAACGATCGCGGCCCTTTTATTCCCGGTCGGATCATCGACCTTTCCCTGCGGGCGGCAGAGGTGTTGGGGATGGTGCGCTCAGGGCTGGCGCCTGTGCGGGTGGAAGTGGTGCAACGCTAGCTAGGGCACGGGTGAAAAGCGCTTGGAATCGGGGGAATAGCGCCAAGAAATGCCCTCGGGATCCCGGCTGCGGCTCCACTCCGGAAACCCGGTTTTGAATTTCCAATAGGTAATGGCGGAAACCACCACCCCCAACCGTTCCGCCAACTGAGTCTGGTTGAGGGGGCGCAGCGGTGCCCGTGGCGCCGTAACGGCGGTGGGGCTGGGTGTGGGGGCAGAGCCTGCCGACCCTTGGGGGGCCGTGGCTGCAGGGGTGGGCGCTTCCTCCTCCAACCGGTGACTACGGCTGGGCTCCTGGGGACGCAGCAGGCTGAACTGGCTCAACAGGCCAACATTTTCCAGGTTTAAAAGATTTTCCAGGTTAGAGGTTTGGTGGATCAGCTCCAGCTCACGGCGAAGCTCATCCTCCAGCACCTGCAGATAGTGCTCCCGCTTCTGCTCCGACTCGGCATCCTTGAGCAGACCCAAGGCAAAGCTGAGGTTCGAGAGGGGCTCGCTCAGATCCTGCAAGAATTTCTTGAACAGAGTGCCCTTCACCTCCGAGAACTGCTGCAGCTGCTGCAGTTTTTGCCGCAGCTCTTCGATTCTTTTTTCTTCCAGCTTGCGGTTCTCGAGGCTCTGGCGGTGGTTGTGCAGGGCAATTTCAATGGTGGTGTAGAGTTCCCGCTCTTTGAAAGGCTTGATGATGTAGCCGAAGGGCCGGGTCTCCTTGACGCGGGAGAGGGTGTCTTCGTCGGCGTAGGCCGTCAGATGCACCACCGGAATGTTGAAGCGCTCGGTAATCCGCTTGGCGGCTTCTATACCATCGATATCGCCTTTTAAGACGATATCCATCAAGACTAAGTCCACCGGCATCTCTTCCAGCCTTCGGATCGCTTCTTCCCCGGAAGAAGCAATGGCGGGCACAGCGTAGCCGAATTTTTTCAGAACGTTGGCAATGTCCTTGGCGATGATCTTCTCGTCTTCGACGACCAGGATACTGCCTTTGACAAGGGGTGGAACTCTCTTCAAGGCTCGCTCCTCGGAAAGGTAATGATGAAGGTGGTACCCGGTTTGCTCCTCAATTGTATCTTGCCCTGTAGCTGATCGGTGAGGGTTGCAACCAGTTGTAAACCCAGAGATTGAGTTTCCTTGAAGTCAAAGTTCGGGGGCAAGCCAACGCCATTGTCGGAGACTCGCAACTGAGTATATTTGCGGGTTTGGCTGAAACAAACCTCTATCTCTCCACTGCGGCCCTTCGGGAAAGCATACTTGAGGCTGTTGGTCACCAACTCGTTGATGATCAGGCCACACAAGACCGCATCGTCCAGGTTGAGGCGGATCCCTTCGGCGCGGATGTTGGCGCGAATGCTCTCGGGGTTTACCCCGTAAGAGTGAAAGAGGTTGGAGATCAAATTGTGTAGGTACTGCTTGAGATCCACAGCGGCCAGATTGTTGGATTGGTACAAACCTTCGTGGATCAAAGACATGGCTTGAATACGGCTGCCGGCATCCTTAAAAACGCGGGCGTACTTGCGGCTTTTGATTTGGTCAGCTTGGAGCCGCAGCAGGCTGGAGATGATTTGCAGGTTGTTTTTGACGCGGTGGTGAATCTCCCGCAGCAGGACTTCTTTTTCCTGAAGGGCAGCTTGGATCTGCAGCTTTGCCCGTTTTTCTTCGGTAATGTCTTCGCAAATGCCGATGATGAAGAGGTTTTTGCCCTCGGGATCCCGGACTGCAGAGACCGCCAGGCGGCACCAAACCACCTTTCCGCTGCGGTGGATGTAGCGTTTTTCCAGGTGGTAGCGATCCCGTTGGCCGTTCAAAACCTCCTGGAAGAGTTGCCAATCTTCCTGAATGTCCTCGGGATGGGTGAGGTCGCAGAAGCTCATGTGGGTCAGTTCGGCAGCGCTATAGCCCAAGATCTCTTCCAGAGCGGGGTTCACTTTTAGGTAATGGCCCCGATGATCGACGATGGAAATGCCCAGGGCTGACTGCTGGAAGATGCCCCGTAAACTCAGCTCACTTTGGCGAAGGGCTGCCTCGGCTTGCTTGCGCTCGGTAATGTCCAAAATCTGGCTTAGAAAGTAGCTGGGATCCCCTTGGGCCGTGCGCACCAGGGTGATGCGAAGAATGGCATAGACTATTTGGCCGTTCTTGTGGATGTAGCGTTGTTCCTGTTCGCACTGATGCACCTGGCCGGCCAGCAGGCGGTTGCTGTTTTCCAGAGTGGTGGCGATGTCGTCGGGATGGGTGATGTCGAGGACGGTTTTCCCTTTGAGATCCTCCAGGGTGTAGCCCAGGGTTTCGGTAAAAGCGGCGTTGATTTGCAAATAGGTGCCATCCACGTGGGTCATGGCCTTGGCAATGGGGGCCCATTCAAAGGATTGGCGGAAGCGTTCTTCACTTTCTTTGAGGGCAATTTCTGCCTCCACGCGGGCGCTGATGTCGATCACCTGGTTGAGAAACTGGGTGGGCTGTCCTTCCTCGTCGGTGAGCAGGGTGGCCTGAAACAGCACATGAACAACCTGGCCGGAACGGTGGGTGTAGCGAATCTGGCGCTGGCTGACAGAGACCTTCCCTGCCAGCAAAGCCTCATTGGCCCCCAGCAGTGGGTTGACATCTTCGGGGTGGAGAATGTCCAGTTGTTGCCGATGTTTCAATTCTTCGGGGGTGTAGCCGACAATCTGGGCAAAGGCATCGTTGACCTGGATAAATCGCCCCTGCAAGTCCACAAGGGCAATTCCATTGGGGGCCAGCTCAAAAATCTGCCGAAAATGGTTGGCGCTTTGTTGCCAGGCTTGCTCTATCCGACGCCGTTCGGCTTCCAGTTGCTTGGACTCAGTGATGTCTTCGACGATCCCTGCCACCCGATAGATTTTGCCCTCTTTGTCGGCGATGGGAAAAGTGCGTTCCCGCAGCCAAATCAGGCGGCCATCAGTGTGATAAATGCGGAAGACAACATCGGTGGATTTGCCCTCCGATTGGGCTTTGAGGATGGTGGGGAACAACCAGCGGTCGTCGGGGTGGATCTGGCGCATCCAGGCTTGGGGGTTGGCGTAGGCCTCTTCGGCGGAGCGGCCCCAAATGGCTTCACAGGCTGGGCTGACGTAGATCAGCTCTTTGCTGTAGAGTGTTGTGATCCAAAACAGTTGTTGCGTATTCTCTACCAGTTGCAGAAAACGATGCTCGCTCTCTCGGCGGGCTTCTTCCAATTGTTGTTGTCGTTCTTTCAGTTGACGGGATGCTGTGATGTCGGTAACAAATCCTTCAAAATAGAGGGGATCCCCTTGGTCGTTGTAGATGGTACGGGCATTTAAAGAAATCCAAATTAGCCTGCCATCTTTGCAGCAGACTTGGTGTTCAAAATTCACAACTTGACCTTCTCTCAGCATGCGCTGGATGAATTCGGCTCGTTGCTCCGGATCGCTATAGATTTGGGTGCCAATATCGGAGACGTTGTGCATCAAATCCTCAGGGGATTCGTAGCCGAAAATATGGGCCAAGGCCGGGTTGGCAACCAGATATTTGCCCTCTAGGGTGGTTTGAAAAATGCCTTCGACGGCGTTCTCGAAGATCTGCTGGTAGCGGGCAGCAGTGCTGCGGCTGTCCTGCAGTTGGGATTGGAGCTGCTCGAGGGTTTGCCGATGCTCCTGGGCTTGGAGAAGAATGTGCTTCAGGCTGAGGGCAACGAGGTCAATCTGTTCCCGTTCAAAGGAACTCAGTTGGCGAGGATGGCAGTCAAGCAGGTGCAGATCGGCCAACCGGATCCCCTGCTCAGTCTGCAAGAGGAAGGATTCATGAAAAGGCCATTGCTCAGCCCCAGGACTGGCATTGAGGTTGAAGGGTTCGCCGGCTGGGATCCTTTGCGGATCCCGGTAGAGGATCCCTTTTGAAGACGAGTGGGGATCCGATCCCGGCTGGGCCAGTTCTAGATAGACCAAGGGCACTTTCAGCAGTTGACCCAGTAATTGCAACAGCGGGTACAGCGCTGTACCCAGTTCGGTTTGAAGGGACTGCCCTTCCCTGGGAGCAGTCCGCGGGAAAGCAAAACCGTGCACAACGGATCTTGGCGAGCGAGAAATGGGAGGTGACATGGGAAAACCTGGCCGAGGAGCTGGCTCAACCCAGTCCATCACGACAGATCGGGGGTGCCTGGTTGGGCTGATCTCCACAGGGAAAAGGAGCAGGCGCACCCATTCTGCACCCACTCTACTCTAGCGATACTCTGGAGAAACTTACTTTGAAACTTACTTTAGTGAAACATGCTGCTGACGGAGCTATCTTCATGAATGCGCCAGATCGCTTCCCCCAGCACATTGGCTACCGAGAGAACGGTTAATTCGGGAAAGTGCTGCTCTGGAGGGATGGGGATGGTGTTGGTGACGATCACCTCTTCAAACAGGCCACCCCGCAGGCGTTGAATGGCCGGCTCAGAAAAAACAGGGTGAATGGCGCAGGCATAAACCGCTTTGGCTCCCAGCTTGCGCAGCAATTTTGCCCCTTCCGAGATGGTGCCTGCGGTATCGATCATGTCATCCACAAGGATGGCAGTTTTCCCCCGCACATCCCCAATCAGATTCATGACTTCCACATCGTTGTGGGCTTGGCGGCGCTTGTCAATGATTGCCAGAGGGGCTTCCTTGAGTTTTTTGGCAAAGGCACGGGCACGAGCCACACCCCCCACATCGGGAGAGACGACCACAATGTCTTCGTCGAGCAAGCCCTTTTCCTTGAGGTAAGCCTGTAATACCGGCTGGGCGTAGACATGGTCGAGGGGAATGTCGAAGTAGCCTTGAATCTGAGCCGAGTGCAGATCCATGGCCAGCACGCGATGGGCCCCTGCCTGGGTGATCATGTTGGCCACCAGCTTGGCGGTGATCGCTTCTCGGCCTGCCGTTTTGCGGTCGGCACGAGCGTAGCCGTAGTAAGGCAAGACGGCGGTGATCTGCCGGGCAGAGGCGCGGCGACAGGCATCGATGATCACCAGCAGTTCCATTAGGTGGTCGTTGACGGGGCGGCAGGTGGGCTGCACCAAGTAGACATCGGCACCCCGAATCGACTCCTGAATTTGGATGTACAGCTCGCCATCGGCAAAGCGCTTGCGCAACATCGGGCCCAGATCCATGCCCAGGTAACGCGCCACCTCCTGAGCCAGAGCCGGGTTAGCGCTGCCTGAGAAGATTTTGAGGCGGTTGCTATCCGAGATGGGTGGCAGGGGGGAAGGGCGGAGAAGAGGGGCAGGGCGAACCACAGATCGATGCTGAACTCGTCCGCAGCCAACGCCTAACGGCGAGCTGTCGCTATCGTAGCACCAGCACTTGCAACCTCAGCAACTGTATTCTTGGGGATTTTCTGGGGAGGCAGGTTACTATGAGCAGAATGAAGGTCGAGCTGCTGCACATCCACAAGCGTTTTGGGGCGGTACAGGCGAACCGCGATGTGTCCTTACGGGTGGAGGCGGGCACGATCCACGGCCTGCTTGGGGAAAACGGGGCCGGCAAAAGTACCTTGGTCAAAATCCTGAGCGGCTTTCTGCGCTGCGATCAGGGGGAGATTTGGATCGATGGGCAACCGGTTCGCATCGACAGCCCTGCAGCAGCCATTCGCCTGGGCATTGGCATGTTGCACCAGGATCCCTTGGATTTTCCTTCTCTGACGGTGCTGGAAAACTTTATTGCCGGGCAACGAGGGCGCTTGGGCTTGGGGCTGCGGGAAAGCCGGAAACGTCTTGAGAAAGCCTGTGAAGAGTTTGGTTTCAACCTCAACCCCGATGGAGCCATCGGCAGCTTGACGGTGGGGGAACGGCAACAACTGGAAATGCTGCGGTTGCTTTCCCTGGGGATCAACACCTTGATTTTGGATGAGCCAACGACGGGCATTTCTGCAGCGCAAAAAGATCTTCTGTTCGCGGCTCTGAGAAGGCTGGCGGGGCAGGGCAAATCGGTGATCTTCGTCTCCCACAAGCTGGCCGATGTGGAATGCCTTTGCGATCGGGTGACGGTGATGCGGCAGGGGGAGGTGGTGGGGGAGCTGCCTGTTAGAGGTGAGGACATTGCCCTGCTGGAACAGCGGTTGATCGATTGGATGTTCGGGCGGGAGTTGGCACCCCCAGCTCGGCCCCATTCTCCGCAAAGGAGGGCGGATCCCCTGTTGGAGTTGCGCTCCCTGGTGGTGCGGCATGAGCCGTTTGCCTTGGCTTTGCCAGATCTGGCGGTGCAGCCGGGGGAAGTGATTGGGTTGGCCGGTTTGGAAGGCAGTGGGCAACGCTCTTTCCTGCTCACCTGTGCAGGGTTGTTGCCGCCCAGGCGTGGCCAGATCTTGTTGAGGGGGCAGGAGATGACAGGCCGTCCTTACGGCGACTATCTGCGCTGTGGGGTGGGGTTTTCTCCGGCGGATCGGCTGCGGGAAGGGCTGATCCCCGGCTTAACCTTGCAGGAGCATTTTGCCCTCCAGCAGCAGGATCCCTGGATCAACTGGGCTCTGGCCCGTCAGCAGACCCAAGCGGCCATCGAACACTTCAGCATTCGGGGTCACCCCTACAGCCGGGTGGAGCAACTCTCGGGGGGCAACCAACAGCGCAGTCAGTTGGCTCTCTTGCCCACACCCCTGAGTCTTTTGCTGATGGAGCACCCAACGCGAGGGTTGGACATTGAGTCGGCGCTGTGGGTCTGGGGGCAATTGCTGGAACGCACCCAAGCGGGTACGGCTATTCTTTTTGCCTCGGCGGATTTGGACGAGATCCTGCAGTACAGCGACCGGGTGATGGTGTTCAGCGGCGGACAGGTCTCGGAGCCCATTCCGGCGGCGGAGCTCACCGTTTCACGCCTGGGACAGATGATGACGCTTCCCGTCTTGCGCAGCACTCACAGCAGCGAGATCCCAGGGATCCCAACTGAGGTTTAGAGGGCTGGTCACATCAGCAGGAACTGACACTCTGCCGGAGCAAGAGCATGACTCTAGTCAATAATAAGCTCAACTATACTGAAAATAATGTATAATATGTTCAGTACGGATTACTACCAGTTGATCTTTCTGTTTACTTTCGAGTCTGCCAACATGGTAGCCAAAGCAAAGCAGAAAATTGGTAGTAAGACGACACGGAAACTGCGCTTTGGGTATTCTACTCAAAGCTTTGCGGGATACCGCCATTCTGTTTGGAAACAAACAGAATGCTATCGCTGCATAGTTGAACAGTGATGTTCAGCAGTGTTCAGCGTAAATGTATCAGAAGGATTTGAGAACGGCATGGCAACCAGCTAGAGCAAGGCTTAGAGTAGCAGTAGCCCCAAGCCTTTTGCTCAAGGAATCTGGCCATGAGATCCCAGGATCGCCTCTTGCCTCCAGGAGCAGAGGAGCTGCAATCTGACCGCTCGCCCTCCTCGGAGCAAGTCCTTTTGCAGCTCACCGTTCGGGGATCCCGGCAGCAGGTGTTGCGAGGTTTGCGAGCTTGGCTGGAGCTGGGCTTACTGACCCCAGAGCACTTTCGCTTGCTGGTGGAGCAGTATCGGCTAGAGGGGGAGGAACCAAGGTCAGCGGCAGTTTCCCCCAGCGACGAGATCCCGGCTCGTCTTGGCTCGGCCTACGTGCTCTGGATTTTGGGTTTGTTTGGCATCTGTGGCCTGCACCGTTTTTATCTGGGCCGCTGGCGGACGGGTTTGCTCTGGCTGTTGACCTTTGGGCTGCTGGGGATCGGTCAGCTCCTGGATTTGATTTGGATCCCAGGGATGGTGCGAGAAAGAAATGCTCGCCTGGCCGGATCTGGGGTTGAGGAACCTGCGGTCGAGGGGGGAGAAGAGCCCCAAGCTGCCCCTCAACCTGTTCGCGCCAGCGGTGCGGAGCACTATCGCGCTACTCGGACGGAGTCCTTGTCCCCCTCTCCCCCGGCGCTGGCTGTTTTGCTGCGGAACTTGCTGTCCGAGCTAAGCGTGACTTGGCTGTTGCTGCTGGGCCTGTTTTTGGTGGTGGTGTCCTCCGGGGTGCTGGCGGCCAGCCACTGGGAGCAATTTTCTCCAACTGCTCAGTATGGGGTGCTCTTGGCCTACACGGCGGCTTTTGGGGTAGGTGCTGGATGGATCCAACGGCAGGAAGGGCTGCGTCTAACCGGTCAAACCTTGGAGGCTATTGCCCTGCTGCTGGTGCCGGTGAACGTGTGGGCCCTGGATGGGCTGGGGATCCCTTGGGGGATCCGCATCCTGGCGCTGGGCTTGCTGCTGGGGATCCCGTTGACGGCTGAGGGTCGGGTGCGCTCGCTGGGTTCAGGTGCCGGCTTTCGCGACAGCGGTGTGGAGCCCAATGCCTTTTACGGAACCTTGGTGAACTTTTTGGCCCTCTCTGGCTTGCACGCTTTCTGGAGCTTGGGGCCGCAGGAGCTTCGCCCTGCTTTTGTCCTGGGGATCCTGTATCTGGGGATCCTCAGCACCGTGATTTACACCTGGAGCCGCCGGTCTCGGGAATTACGGGGCTCCAAGATCTGGCTAATCGGGGCTGCCGGATCCCTGTTAATCCTACGGGGGCTGCTGTCTGGGCATGTCCAAGTGCCGCAGTTGGGGTTGGCGGTGGCCCTGTTGGGTTGGCTAGCAGCGGAATGGCCCCAGGGATCCCCGCACATCGTAGCAGAAGGCGCTCAGGAGGGGACGCTCTCCCGCTGGTGGGATGGAAGCTGGGTGCTGTTGGTGGTGGGCTGGCTGCTGGCTGCCATTGGCTTGGCGGAGAGCCCTTTCAGCGGCTGGCAGTTGCTGGGGATTAGCCTGCTGGGGATCCATGTCTTAATCGGGCGCTTGCGCCGACACACCCAGTCGCCCCAGCGGGACGAAGTCCTTAGGGTGCATTTGACGTTGCTGTTCTTGCTGGGCCTGGAAACTTGCTGGGCTTTTTGGCAGGTGTGGCCAGCAAGCTGGCGGCAAGAGGTTGTAGCTACAGTAACCAACTGGTTTCAGCCCCTTGATTCCCCTTGGGGCTTGCTGGGGTTGGCGCTGCTGCCCTACGAGGTGCTGTGGCTGGGGTTGGCGGCCCGCTGGCAGAGGAGCGGTCCAGAAGCCGGTGAGACAGGCTTTTCTGGGCTGGTGGAACCAACAGAGCGCTTGGTTTTGGGGCTAGGGGGATCCCTGCTGCTTTTGAGCCTTCCCCATCCGGCCATTCGCTTCTGGCATTTGCTTTTGAGTACTGGCATCCTGACCTGGTGGCTGCGGCAGAAGTCCAAGAGAGCTGAGCTCCTCGATCCCCGCTGGGTATTTCTCACCCATGCCTACGGGCTGGGGGCGCTGCTGGCCGGGATCCGCTGGCTCTTGTCTGACTTGAGCCTGTCCAGTTGGGGAGTGGTTCTGCTGCTGGTGGGCCTATTGCAATGGGCAGGGCGGGTAGCTCTGGGTGGGTCAGAGCGCTTTTTTTGGGGAGTGCCTGCGGAGCTGTGGCAGCGAAGTGCAGATGGCATAGGGCTGGTGCTGGTGGGATCCAGCTACTTGGCGTTTTTGCTGCAACGGTTCCTTGATTCGTCTGCGACTGGTGAACAATCCATGGGCTGGCTGTGGCTGCTGGTGCCTCTTGCTTTAACGGCAGCTCAGGTATTGGCCCTGCCCCCCCTGGAGTTCATGCCCCGCTGGCTGCAGAGCCCAGAGCAAGGGGGATTGGGATCCCTTTCCTGGCAGCAGGGGATCCCGGAGCGCGGGTCTTTGCGTTTCCCGGCAGTTCTCTCCCTTTTGCTGGCCCAGTTACTCACCTTTGGAAGGCCGGGGGTTGAGTTTCTGGGTCTGGGCTTGGGGTTGCTGCTGATGGCCACTCAGGTGTGGGTGTGGGCCTCTTTCCCCTCCGCCGACCATGAGCTCCACACCGCCAACGCAGTTGTTCCAGCAGAGGTGCTGTTGACAGTGACGTTTGGCTGGGGGTTCGGTCTGGTGGGAATCCATCGGCTGTTCCCCGCTTTAACGGAGTCAGAATGGCTGACGGCCTTGGGGGTGCTGCTGTTGTTCGCGACAGCGGTGCGGAGCACTAGCGGCTGTCGCTACAGCCTAGGGACTCCGTTCCACTACCTCTCTCCCCGCCTTCGGGCAGCTTACCGACCGGTGCTGGATGGCTTTGGCTTTCTGCTGGGGATCGTACTTTTACTTTCCCTAACGTTGCAGACATTGCAGCCAGAAGCAGGTCGCATCGGTGGTGGAAAGTACCTGGATTCCCCAGTGGCTCTGACCCTGGCCTCTGGGACTGTCCTGGTGGCCATTGTTTTGCGGCTTTGGGTGGAAGTGGCTCCCGCTTTTTATCGCGACGGCGGTGTCCATCCTGCTGGCTTGGAGAGCGAAAGCCCGTCTCCTTCCAGGGCGGAGGATGTCTCAACTGGCGGCAGCGGTCAGGAGGCTTCGTCGGCCATCTCATGGTCTGTAATGGAGGGGCTGTCCTATGGGCTGATCTGGGCTTTGGAGCTGTTGGTGGCCAGCAGCCTCTTGTGGGTGGTGCAGGGATCCCGTCCTGTTGCCCCTCTGCTTGCCGTCATCAATCTGAGCCTGGGGATCCTCTTTTGGATTGGGCCGGAAAAACTCTTGCTTGAGGGGGCCGCTCGCGCTGGCGGGACAAAGTCTTTGGGGGGGCAGCTCCTGCAACAGGTCAGGGCCCTGAGCTTCTGGCGGACGGGGCCTTTGATCTATGCAGGGTTGGGCTGGCTGGGATCCCATGCCCAGTGGAGTGAGGTAACGGGCTTGGGCAGCTTAGGTCTCTCCATCGTGTTGCTGGGCCTGGGGCGTCGACAGGCGATCCAACGGGCGCAAGAGCAAGGCCGGGAAGACCTCCGTCCTGCCAACTGGAAAGGGCTCCTGGGCGCTTGGGGCGTGTCTGTGGCCGCCTACGAGAGCTGGGTTTACTTCCTCAGCCAGCGAACTGGGGGATCCCTGGCAAATGGGTTGGTGTTGATCGCTCTGTTAGGGCTGAGCTTGGCCTGGGGCTACGGCTTTTGTCCCCCTTGGCTGGCGGCGACCCTGCAGCTTAAAAGAGCTGGGTTGCGCTGGATGGCCTTGGCCAACTGGGCTCTGGCCAGCCTTGTCCTCTGGTCTGCCCTTTTCGATCCTCGCCTCAGCCGTTGGGGACAGCTCCTCTGGGTGCTGACGGGATCCAGCCTGGTGGCCTATGCCGGCGGACAGGCGAGAACCTCAACTCTAGAATCTCCAACAGAGCAAAATTGGGTGCCAACGGTCTGGGGTTACCTCAGTGCATGGCAAGGAGCTGGGGTTCTGCTGGGCGGTGTGTTCCTGGGGCTGCCGCAGCTATCCATAGCGCGATGGGCCGGATCCCTGCTCTGTGGGCTGGGGCTGGTTTACCATGGCTTGCCCTGGCGAGGGTGGGGCTGGCCGGCGGCTCCTTGGCAGAATACAGCCTTGGTGCTGCCCCTGGCCGCTTTTCTGGTAACCGCGGGAGGAAATAACACCCTTAATCTGCTGCTGGGGGCAACCTACTATGCCCTGCTGGCTATCTGGAGATCCCAAGTGCGCCTGGGCTATGTCAGCCTGTTCTTGAGCAACTGGATCCTGTGGAATTACGGCTGGCATCAGGATTGGGCTTCCCTGACGTTCTATGCCCTGCCCCTGGTGGGATCCCTGCTCTATGTGGCTCAGGTGGATCCGGGATTACAGGAAACCAACGGACGGCGGGGGCGGCATTGGCTGCGGCTGGTTTCCTTGGGCACATGGCTGCTGGTGGTGCTGGTGGAAACTCACGGGCAACGGTGGACGGGCTTTTGGCCGGTAGGGTTGGGTTTGGCCTTGGGTCTGCTGGGCTTGGCCTTGCGGGTAAGAGCCTATCTCTTCGTGGGCACGCTGGCCTTTGGGCTGGGGATCCTGCGGCAGGGATGGCTGTTGGTAACAACTGATGCGCTGCTGCTCTGGGCCACTGGGATCCTGCTGGGCCTGCTTCTGATTTGGACGGCAGCCAATCTTGAAGGGCGTCGAGAAGAGGTGGGATCCCGCCTCTCCGCTTGGCTAGGGCAACTGCAGAGCTGGGAATAGCTCCCCCCGTGGGAGAGGGGTCGAGAGTGAGCCAGTGGGGCAAGGGGCATGTCAAACTGGTGCTGGCCTTGCTTTGGAGGATGGGGTCTATTGCTGGGCAACGTTGACCCAAAGGTGTCTTCTCAGCCTAGGTGGAAAAAGCTTCTGCGGCAGATCTTGGCTCCTTGGCGGGAGTTCGATGGCATGTTGCTGGCCACGGTGCTGGCCTTGACAGGCATCGGCATTCTTGCCATCCGCAGCGCAGTCTGGGAGCGTCCCATCAGCCACTATTGGCTGCAGCAGTTGATCATGGCCGGGATCAGCCTGGTGTTTTTGGGAATGGTAGCCCGGATCCCGTATGAGCGGCTGTTGCGCTGGCACTGGTTCACCTACTTCCTGACCTTGGCAGGTTTAATTGCAGTGCTCTTTTTCGGCACGGCGGGGGGAGGGGCGGAGCGCTGGCTCTCCATCGCTGGCTTTCAGGTGCAGCCTTCTGAGTTTGCCAAGCTGGGGGTAATTGTTACCCTGGCTGCTCTCCTGCACCACTGGCCGATCAAGTACTTCAGCCAGATTTGGGTGGCCGTTGCCGTCATTGCTCCTCCCTGGATCTTGATTTTCCTGCAGCCCAACCTGGGCACTGCCCTGGTGTTTGTGGTGATTGTCCTGGTCATGCTCTACTGGGCCGGAGCCAAGGGCAGTTGGATCCTCTTGCTCCTGTCGCCGGGGGTGGGAGCCATTCTCTATGGCTTACACACTCGCCCAGAGCTGAGCTGGATGCTTTGGGTTTGGCTGCTCTGGTGTCTGGGAATGGCGGGGTTGGCTGCTTGGCGTCTCCCCTGGCAGTGGACGGGGGCCGTAACTTTTGGGGTAATCAACCTGCTCTCGGGGCAGTTGGGTCAGCTAGCTTGGCACCTTCTCAAGCCCTATCAGCGGCGGCGGCTGGAGATTTTTATCGATCCCATGCAAGAGCCCTGGGGAGCCGGCTATCACCTCATTCAATCCCGCATTGCCATCGGAGCCGGCGGCCTCTGGGGCCGCGGTATCCAGCAGGGCACCCAAACCCAGCTGGACTTCATCCCCGAACAGCACACGGATTTTATTTTCTCGGCCATTGGGGAAGAGATGGGTTTTATCGGCGCCCTGACGGTGCTGATCCTGTTTTGGATCCTGTGTGCGCGGCTGATCTGGATTGCCCAAGGGGCCAAGGACAATTTTGGATCCCTGATTGCCATTGGGGTGCTGGCGATGATCCTCTTTCAGGCGGTGGTGAACATCAGCATGACCATCGGCCTGGCCCCGATTACCGGCTTGCCTTTGCCTTTTCTAAGTTATGGCCGCTCGGCTCTACTGACCAATTTTCTGGCCATTGGCTTGGTGGAATCGGTGGTGATGCACCGCCAGCGTACTAGTCTTTTCAAGTAGGCAGGCTCAATTTGCCTCCAGCGGGTTTGGCCTCAACAAGGGGAAGCTGCTGCCAGCGTTGGGCAACACTGGCCAAGGATCTTAAGATAGGAACACGGAGCCCCGGCTGGTCGAGCTGGCATGTTGCGTTTGGATCCTGCCCTCTACTTTGACCACAGCGCCACCACTCCGCCTCGGCCTGAGGTGATCGAGGCCATGCAGATGGCGATGCAGGAAAGCTGGGGCAACCCCTCCAGCTTGCACGGGTGGGGAGAACGGGCCGCCATGGCCATGGAGCGGGCGCGGCAGCAGGTGGCCGAGCTGCTTAACTGTGAGCCGGAGGCGCTGCTGTTTACCTCAGGCGGGACGGAGTCCAACAACCTGGCCCTGTTTGGGGTGGCCCAGCGCTACTCTACTCCCCAACATCTCATCATCTCCAGCGTCGAGCACGCCTCGGTGGAGAATGCTGCCCGCCAGTTGCAGTCCCAAGGCTGGCAGGTCACCCGTCTGCTGGTGAACGCCGCCGGCCAGGTGGATCCCCAGACTTTGATCCAGGCGCTGCAACCCAATACCGTTTTGGTCTCCATCGTCCACGGCCAAAATGAGGTGGGATCCCTGCAGCCCATTGCAGAGCTGGGTCAGATCTGTCGCCAGGCGGGGGTGCTCTTCCACACCGACGCTGTGCAGACGGTGGGGCGGATCCCGCTGGATCTGGCGCAACTGCCGGTGGATCTGCTCTCCCTTTCCGGGCACAAGCTCTACGGGCCGCAGGGGGTGGGGGCGCTGTACGTGCGCCCAGGGGTGGAGCTGCGACCGCTGCTGCGGGGGGGTGGGCAAGAACGGCGGCTGCGGGCTGGCACCCAAGGGATCCCGGGCATTGTCGGCTTGGGAGTGGCGGCAGCTTTGGCGGCCCAAGAGCTATCTCAAGAAACGGCCCGCCTGCGGCAATTGCAACGGCATTTGGCCCAGTTGCTGGCGGAGGTGCCCGGTTTGCGGCTGACCGGCCCTGTGGATTTGGAGCAGCGCCTGCCCCACCACCTCAGCTACTGCGCCGCAGGGATCCCGGGGAATGTGCTGGTCAGGGCTCTGAGCCGCCAGGGGATCGCCATTAGCGCCGGCTCCGCCTGTAGCAGCGGCCAACTGATCCCCAGCCGCATCCTCTTGGCCATGGGCCACTCAGAAGCCGAGGCGCTGGGATCCATTCGCCTTAGCCTTGGCAAAGCCACCACCTACGCTGCGGTTGAGTATGTGGCCCGATGTCTACAAACGGAGCTTGCCTCCATCTCCAAATCCGTAGCCTTGGGGAATGCGGCAACTCAATCCCCGTTGTCGATCCCCGTCACCAAATTTTCGGGCTGGAGGCCCGCACCATAGCCGCAGGCTTGGTGTCGGGAGGAAAGCCCGCCTCCTTATAGGTTTGCTGGTCAAAAGTCTGGATGAACTACAATAAGCCCATGAGCCAGACTATCTCTGTACGTTGCAAGCTGATAGTCCCACAAGAGTTG